>NZ_SCNZ01000013.1:0-179832 GCF_005502655.1 Burkholderia sp. 4NA327C6
GCACGAGACGGCACGCCCGGCATCGGCATCGTGTTCGAGACGCGGCCCGACGGGCTGCACATCGTCGACGTGATTCCCGACGCGCCCGCGGAAAAAGCCGGCGTGCGCCCCGACGATCTCGTCGTCGCGATGAACGATACGAGCGTCGTCGGCATCGATGCCGCCGACCTGACCAAACTCGCCAAGGGCGACGCAGGCGTGCCGCTGAAGCTCACGGTCCAGCGCGGCCCGTCGCACGCGGTGCTGAGCTTCGCGCCCGTGCGAACGATCCTCAAGCCGCATCCGGCGACCGCGAAACGGCTCGACGGCGACATCCTGTACACGCGGCTGTCGAGCTTCCCGGAACCGGCGGTCGGTGACTACGTCGACGCGATACAGGCCGCCCGCCACGCGGGGCCGCCGGTGAAAGGCGTGATTCTCGACCTGCGCATCAACGGCGGCGGCGCACTCAATGCGGCGATCGGCATCACCGCGCTGTTCGCGGGACGCGACCGCACCGCGATGGTGACAGTCGAACGCGGCGACGCCAACCGCCGCCGCTACACGACCAACTGGCCCGACTACGAATTGCCGGTCATGCACGGCCAGGATCCGCTCGCGCCGCTGCAGGCCGACGACTGGTGGCGCACCGTGCCGCTCGTCGTACTCGTCGACGGACAGAGCGCATCGGCCGCCGAAGCGACCGCGGCGGCGCTGAAGGATCTCGGCCGCGCGAAGCTGCTCGGCATGCCGACCTACGGGAAGGGGCTCGCGCAAACGGGCGTCGACCTGATCGACGGCACGCGCCTGAATTTCACGTACGCGCGCAACCTGCGGCCGAACGGCTGCCCGATGGACGGCTACGGCGTCGTGCCGGACTGGCTCGTGCCGCCGCGTCGCGACTCGGACGTCGACGGCGTGCTGCTGTGGTACCGGGAAGCCGATCTCGCCCGTGCACCGTATGCGGACCGGCTGGCGCCCGATCCGTTCGCGAAGGTGCGCAAGGAACGGCAGAAGCTGCGCGAGCAGCGTGCGCTCGCGAAGATCGATACGGCGAAGAGCGCGGCGCTGCCGCAGCGCGAGTTCGGCACGGCAACCGACTGGCAGCTCGGCCAGGCGCTTGCGGCGCTCGCCGGGCGCCCGGTGCGGACCGTCGAAGCCAGACCGCAGCTGATGCCGGCACAACCCGTATGCGAGCGCGCCGGCAACTGACGCGCGCCGCCCCATCCTGTCACCGGAAGCCGAACCGCCTGCGCAGCACGACCAGCGCCACGAGGCTCAGCACGGCCGCGAACATCAGGTAGAAGCTCGGCGCGGTCTTCATCCCGGTCGCCTTGATCAGCCACGCGATGATGAACGGCCCGAAGCCGCCGAAGATCGTCACCGCCACGTTATACGCGAGCGACATCCCGGTCGTGCGCGTCTGCACCGGAAACACTTCGGACAGCAAACCCGGCAGCGCCGCGAAGTAGCCCGTCATCAGGAACGCGAGCAGCACCTGCAGCGCGATCAGCGTGCCGAAGCCCGGATGGGCGACCAGGTACGCGAATGCCGGGTAGATCAGCACGAGGATGCCGACGGCCGGCGCGATCATCACGCGTACGCGGCCGTAGGTGTCCGACCAGTGGCCGACGAGCGGCGCGAACGCCATCTGGATCACGCCGACGACGAGGATCGCCGCGAACGCGGCCGACGGCGCGAGGCCGAGCTGCTTTACGCCGTAGGTCGGCATGAACAGCACGAGATAGGTCGCGACGGTGCCGAGCACGACCACGCCCATCGCGGCGACGAGGCGCGCCTTGTGCGATGCGAACGTGTCGCGCAGCGGGTTCGCGGTGCCTTCCGCCGCGAGGAACTCGGGGGTCTCGTCGACCTTCGTGCGGATGTAGTACGCGACCGGCCCGAGCAGCAGGCCGAAAAAGAACGGCACGCGCCAGCCCCACGACGCCATCTGCGCGGCCGTGAGCTGCGCGTTCAGCACGGTGCCGAAGCCGGCGGCGAGCAGGGTCGTGAGCCCCTGGCTCGCGACCTGCCAGCTCGCGAAGAAGCCGCGCCGGCCCGGCACGTGCTCGGCGAGGAACGCAGTCGCGCTGCCGAACTCGCCGCCGGCCGAGAAGCCCTGCATCAGCCGCGCGGCGACGAGGATCACCGGCGCCGCGACGCCGATCGTCTCGTACGTCGGCAGCACCGCGATGATCAGCGTGCCGCCCATCATCAGCAGGATCGACAGCGTGAGCGCGGCCTTGCGGCCCGCGCGGTCGGCATACGCGCCGAGCACGATCGCGCCGAGCGGGCGCATGAAGAACGACACGCCGAACGTTCCGAGCGTGAGCAGCAGCGACACGGTGTCGTTGCCGGCCGGGAAGAACAGCTTCGAGATCGTCACCGCAAAGAAGCCGTAGACGACGAGATCGAACCACTCGAGCGCATTGCCGATCGACGCGGCGACCACCGCGCGCCACACGCGCGGCGACGAGGCAATGGAGCTGGACTGCGTGACGGCATGCATCGGCGATCTCCTTGTCGTTGTACGTTCTGTTCGGGGCGGCCGCCCGCGCGCCGTCGGCCTGCCCGACGCCGCATGGCCGCATGCTGCGCTCGGGCGATTATAGGCGCGCAAAAAAAACCGCCGCGCCCCCGGTAACGGGAGCGCGGCGGTTTGCCCGCGGCGACCGGCGCGACGGCCGGCCTCGCCGGGAAGTCTTACTGCTGCTTGACCGCTTCGGCCGTGATCAGCAGCTTCGTCTTCATCTTGAAGCCGTACTGCTTGCCGTAGTCGAGGCCGAAATCGTCGCGGCTGAATTCGCCGACGGCGTCGACACCGCACACTTCACGCTTGAGCATCGGGTGCGGCATGCACTTGAGCGAATCGATCTTCAGCGTCAGCGGCTTCGTGACGCCGTGCAGCGTCAGGTTGCCGACCACCGATACCGGCTTGTCGCCGTCGAACTTGATCGTGCCCTTGTAGTTCGCCTGCGGGAACTTCGCTGCATCGAAGAATTCGGCCGTCTGCAGGTGCTCGTCGAGCTTCGCGCTGCCGGTGTGGATCGACGCGATGTCGGTCGTCACGTCGACGGTGCCCGTCTTCGCCGCGCGGTCGAGCGTCACGGTGCCGCTCGACTTGTCGAACTTGCCGCGCCAGACCGACAGGCCGCCGAAGTGGTCAGCCTCGAAGCTCGGGTACGTGTGGCTCGGGTCGAACTGGTAGATCGCGCTTTCGGCAAATGCCGAGAACGACAGCGAAGCGGCCAGCGCGCCGGCGGCGATGATCAGATGCTTTTTCAAACTTTTTCTCCTGGGAACGGCGCCGCGCCCTCGCGCGGCATTCAGTTGAGGCGGCAACCCGCCGCTTACTTCGTGGCGACGAGATGGAACTTGATCTGCACTTCGTCCGCGACGATCGACGTGTCCTTCCACTCGCCGGTACCGACGTTGAAGGCCGAACGCTTAATCGGCAGCACGCCGTCGAAGGTCTGCGTCGCGCCGTTTTGCGCGACCGTGACGGGCACCGTGACGGTCTCGGCCTTGCCCTTGATCGTCAGCTTGCCCGTCACGTTGTACTTGTTGCCGCCGGCCGGCGCGATCGCCGACGACACGAAGGTCGCCTGCGGATAGGTTTTCGCGTCGAACCAGTCCTTGCCGGCGACCTGGTCGTTGTACATCTTGTCGCCGAGGTCGAAGCTCGCGACGTCGATCGTCATCTGCGCGCTGCCCTGCGCAGCTTTCGCCGGGTCGAACTTCACCTGCGCGGAAAACTTCTTGAACGCGCCTTCGGTCGGCACGTTCATCTGCTTCGACACGGCGGACACCTTGCTCTTCGCGAGATCGACGTCGGCATGCGCCGCGCCCGACGCGACAAGCGCCGCCGCGGCGAACGCGGTCAGCATGGAGCGGGAGAAAGACACTTTCATGGGATCCTTCATTTGGCAAAGGGAAGCATGCGCGACAGCAGGCCGTCGCGGTCCAACAGCTGGTGCTTGAGCGCCGCGAGCACGTGCATCGCGACGAGTGCAAGCAGAATGTAATTCAAAGACACGTGCAGCGTCTTGAAGGTTTCCTTGAGCGCCGGATCGGGGTCGATCAGCCGCGGCAGCGGCACGATGCCGAGATAGACGACCGGGATGTTCGACGCCGAGCTGTACAGATAGCCCGTCGCGGGAATCGCGATCATCAGCACGTACAGCAGCATGTGCACGCCGTGCGACGCCGCGCGCTGCCACGCGGGCGTACCGCCCGGCAGTGCCGGCGGCACGTGGGTCGCACGCCAGAGCACGCGCACGACGGCCAGCGCGAACACCGTCACGCCGATCCACTTGTGCCACGAGAAGTACTTCAGCTTGGTCGGCGTGAAGCCGGGAATGTCCGTCATTACCCAGCCGAGCGCGAAGCCGCAGACGATCAGCAGCGCGATCAGCCAGTGCAGTGCGATCGCGGTATGCGCGTAGCGTGCCGGCACCGCCGGCAGCGATTTCGATGCCATCTTGGATTCCTCAGTTCAGCGAACGGCCGCGCCGGTAAATTCGTCCGACGCGTGTCAAGGGCGCCATGCTACCGCAACCTTTTGACGCGCGCGGACTCTGAAGACAGGCCCGCCAGCCGGCTGACAGCTTCCTGTCATGTTACCGATCAGTCACATAACGCGCGATCGTTGACACGCCGAAAAAGGCCTTTTGGTAAGATTGGCGCGGGTTCCGGCCCCGTCGACGTGTCTCCCCAGCCGTCGCACCACTGCCTTTTCCATGCAACGAAACGACCTGATTGCCTGCCACGAGTGCGACGCACTGTTGCACAAACCGCGCCTGAGCGGACGTGAAATCGCACGCTGCCCGCGCTGCGATGCGCTGCTCTATCGCAACAGCACCGCGCAGATCGAGCGGATCTGCGCGCTCGCGCTCGCGGCGCTGATCACGTTCTCGATCGCGCAGGCGTTTCCGATCCTCGAAATGGACGTGAACGGCAACCGCGTGCAGACCACGCTGATCGGCGCGATCGATTCGCTGTGGCACCAGGACATGGCGATCGTCGGCGTGATGGTGTTCTGCTCGACCGTGCTGTTCCCGCTCGTCGAGATGTCCGCGCTGCTGTACCTGTTGCTGCCGATACGGCGCGGCGTCGTCCCGCCCGGCTTCAACCTGGTGCTGCGCGCGATCGAGCTCGTGCGGCCGTGGGGCATGATCGAGGTGTTCATGCTCGGCATCCTCGTCACGATCGTGAAGATGGTGAGTCTCGCAAGGGTCGTTCCCGAGGCCGCGCTGTTCGCATTCGCCGCACTTACGCTGATGATCGCCGTCGTGCTGATGTTCGATCCGCGCACGCTGTGGGACATCGCCGACGATCTGCGCGCCGGCCGCTCGCCCGGGCAGCCCGACGATGCCGCCCCGCTGCCGAAAGCCGCCCGCCGATGACGATCCCGACCGCCGCCCGCGAGGGCTACGCCAGCTGCCACGCATGCGGCCTCGTGCAGACGCTCGACCATCCGCACGCACACTGCGCGCGCTGCGGCAGCGTGCTCCATTTCCGCACGCCGAACAGCCTGATGCGCACGTGGGCGCTGCTGCTCGCCGCCGCGATCCTCTACATTCCCGCGAACCTGCTGCCGATCATGCGCACCGCGTCGATCGTCGGCTCGCAGGAAGACACGATCATGAGCGGCGTGATCTATTTCTGGGTCTCCGGCGACTGGCCGCTCGCCGTCGTCGTGTTCGTCGCGAGCATCCTCGTGCCGATGCTCAAGCTCGGCGTGCTGCTGATCCTCGTGATCAGCGCGCAGCGACGCACCGCCTGGCGGCCGCTGCAGCGCACGCGCCTGTTCCGGATCGTCGAGCGCATCGGCCGCTGGTCGATGCTCGACATCTTCGTCGTGACGCTGACCGTCGCGCTCGTCCATTTTCGTTCGCTCGCCATCATCACGGCCGGCCCCGGCGCGCTCGCGTTCGGTTCCGTCGTGATCCTGACGATGCTCGCATCGATGCAGTTCGATCCCCGCCTGATCTGGGATCCAGTCGAAACCTCAGGGAATCACCATGAATAGTCCACAAGGCCCGCAGCACGACGCGCCCCGGCCGCCCGATCCGACGATCTCGACGAAAAGCGGGTGGCTGCCGTCGCTCGTCTGGCTCGTGCCGCTGATCGCCGCGCTGATCGGCATCGGCCTCGTGATCAAGTCCGTGCGCGAGCGCGGCCCGGAAATCACGATCAGCTTCCACAGCGCCGAAGGGCTCGAGCCCGGCAAGACCCAGGTCAAGTACAAGGACGTCGAGATCGGCATGGTCAAGACGATCAAGCTGTCGAAGGACCTGTCGCGCGTGCTCGTCCAGGTGCAGCTCAAGAAGGAAGCGGAGGACTTCGCGGTCAAGGGCTCGCGCTTCTGGATCGTGCGGCCGCGCGTCGGCGCGACTGGCGTGTCGGGGCTCGGCACGCTGCTGTCGGGCGCGTACATCGGCGTCGACGCCGGGCGCTCGGAGGATACGCTGACCGACTTCACGGGCCTCGAGACGCCGCCCGCCGTCACGGGCGACCAGAAAGGCACGCAGTACGTGCTGCGCGGCGATTCGCTCGGCTCGGTCGACATCGGCTCGCCGGTCTACTACCGCCGCGTGCAGGTCGGCCAGGTGGTCGGCTTCTCGCTCGACAAGGACGGCACGGGCGTCACGTTCAACGTGTTCGTCAATGCGCCGTACGACCAGTACGTCGGCGTGAACTCGCGCTGGTGGCAGGCAAGCGGCGTGGACCTGCGGCTCGACTCGAGCGGCCTGAAGCTGAACACGCAGTCGCTCGCGACGGTGATCCTCGGCGGCATCGCGTTCCAGACGCCGCCGAACCAGGGCACCGGCGCGACGGCGCCGAACAACACGACGTTCCGCCTCGCGTCCGACGAGGGCGACGCGATGCGCGACCCGGACGGCCAGCCGCTGCAGGTCGTGATGAACTTCAACCAGTCGCTGCGCGGGCTCGCGGTCGGCGCGACGGTCGACTTCCGCGGCATCGTGCTCGGCGAAGTGACGAATATCGGCATCGACTTCGATCCGAAGACGAAGAACTTCCTGATGCCGGTGACGATGAACGTGTATCCGGAACGCCTCGGCCGCCGTTTCCGCGAGACGATCGAGAGCAAGGGCGACCAGGCGCGCCGCGAGATCGTCGAGCGGCTCGTCCAGCACGGGCTGCGCGGCCAGCTGCGCACCGGCAACCTGCTGACGAGCCAGTTGTACGTCGCGCTCGACTTCTTCCCGAAGGCACCGGCCGTGAAGATCGACACGGCGCGCCAGCCGCTCGAGCTGCCGACCGTGCCGAACACGCTCGACGAGCTGCAGCTGCAGGTCGCCGACATCGCGAAGAAGCTCGACAAGGTGCCGTTCGACCAGATCGGCGCGAACCTGAACAGCGCGCTCGCGAACGCGGACAAGCTGTTCAAGCAGCTCGACACGCAGGTCGCGCCGGAAGCGCGCGACACGCTGTCGGCCGCGAAGCAGACCTTCTCGACCGCCGAGGCGACGCTGCAGCAGGATTCGCCGCTGCAGTCCGACGTGCGCGGCGCGCTGAAGGAACTCACGCGCACGCTGCAATCGCTGAACGCGCTCGCCGACTATCTGGAGCGCCACCCCGAATCGCTGCTCAAGGGCAAGCCAGGAGATAAACAATGACGACGACACGCGTGAACGGTTTCGCGAGCGGCGCGGCGGCGGCTGTCGCCGCCCTCGCGCTCGCCGCGTGCAGCTCGCCGCCCGCGCGGTTCTACACGCTCAGCCCGGCCGACGCCGCGGCGCCGCTGCGTACCGCGCCGGCCAACCCGGCATTCCTGATCGAGGTGCCGGCGGTCGGCGTGCCCGAGCAGGTCGCGAAGAGCCAGCTGGTCGTGCAGAAGAACGCCGCGCAGGTCGACGTGCTCGAGCAGGAACGCTGGGCGTCGCCGCCCGCCGACGAGATCCGCCGTGCGCTGTCGGACGATCTCGCCGCGCAGCTCGGCACGATCGACGTCGCGAATTCCGCGTACCCGCCCGGCGTGCCCGTGTATCGCATCAGCGTGAACGTGCAGCGTTTCGAATCGTGGCCGGCCAGGCGCGCGGCGGTCGACGCCGTGTGGAGCGTGCGCTCGCTCGCCACGCAGGCCGTGATGACGTGCCGCACGAGTGTCGCGGAACCCGTTGCCGACGGCTACGACGCGCTCGTCGCCGGCCACCGGCGCGCGCTCGACGTGATTGCCACGCAAGCCGCGGCCGGCGTGCGCGCGATGGCCGCGCGACGCGGCACTGCGGCTGCCACGGCACCCGCTGCCGGCAGCAGGACGGCCGCCGCGCCGGTCGTGCCGTGCCCGGCCAACCCGACCTCCGGCGGCGACGCCGGCGCAACGGGCAAGTCCGGCGCGTAAGCAGGCAGGGCGAAGGCGAGCACTCGGCGGCAGGCTCGCCGGCGCGGTTTCGGGCGGCGTGATCGGGACCGTCGCCAACGCGCTGGCCGCCGTCGGCGTTGCGGCGCCGCCCGCCCCCATCACGCTCACCGGCCAAAAGGCCGCTTTGCATTGTTTGTCAAAGTCGGCCGGAACCGGCGCCATGCCATACGGTCGGCTTGCGTTTTCCGGCCCGATTGACGATCCTACGCACTTTCCGGCTCGCGCCGTTCGTCGTGCGCGCCGGCCAGCGGCGCCGGGCGGCGTTCGGCCCGACCGCCGTGCCTCCCGGCGCCCGCACGCGATCGGCGTGCACCGCAGCGGGCAGCCGCATCGCGGGTCGCCGCGCATCGTCCGGCAACCGGCCCCGTCTCACCCGTTCTCCCCGGCGCCGCGCCGCTTCCCCGGCCGGCATCCCGAACCCGCCCGCCGAGGGCTTTCGCTATTCCGTTTATGTTTCGTTCCCTGACGACCCTGATCAAGAAGTGGCGCGCGTCGCGCAATGCCGGTCACCAGCTCGATGCGCTGCTCGCGCACGCCGACGCCGATGCGTCGTACGCCGAGCGCAGCGAATGGCTGATCGAGCTTGCGCACTGGCTGCGCCGCACCGGCACGATGCAGGCCGCGCACGACGCGCCGGCCGATCGCGACGCCGATGCGCGCGCGTATCCGGCCCATGCGCGGTTGCGCTACCTGTTCCACGTGCTCGATCGCAATCCCGCGTGGAAAACCCACGCCGCGCGCATCCTGCGCGGCATCCTGCGCGAGTGCGACGGCATTTCGTTGCTGTGCGACGCCGGCATGCCCGTGCACTCGGGGTTCTTCGGCGCGCTGTTCGAGCGGATCGACTCGTCGCTGATCCCGCCCGCGCCGAACCGCCGCGAGCTGTCGGCGCTCTTCACGCTGATGTTCCCGACGCCGGAAGACGCGCAATGGATCGACGCGTTGCCCGACGATCTCCTCACGCGCCTCGCCGAACTGCTCTCGTTCGACGTCACCGACGAAGAGCGCCACGAGCCGGGCTCGTTCTCGCGCGACCTGCTGGCCGCGCTGCACAACCTGACCTGCCAGATCAGCTCGACCGGCCTGTCGCAGACGGTGCGCAGCCGGCTCTCCGACGACGATGCACGCAAGCCGCTCGAAACGCAGCCGTTCTACCGCCTCACGCGTGCGATGCTCGCGGTCGAGACCGCGCATGCGGCCGTCGAGGACGGCGGCGACCCGAGCAAATTGCTGCACGAAGTGAACTACCTGCGCGTGCTGCTCGACGAATGCCGGATCGCCGTCGACGACGTGTTCTCGCACCTGTACCGCAACGGCGTATCGGTCGACATCGTGTTCCAGGTCGAACGGATGCGCATGCGCATCGTGCGCGCCGAGATGCTGCTGAACGCGTGGATGGCGCGCGACGACCTGCACGGCATGGCGCACCTGACGGCCGAGCTCGTCGACGCGAACCACAACAGCCAGAGCGTGTCGCACCTCGTGCGCAGCAACTTCTCGCTGTTCGCGCGCAAGCTCGTCGAGACCAACGCGGACACCGGCGAGCACTACATCTCGCGCGGTCGCGCCGAGTACCTGAAGATGCTGCGGATGGCCGCGGGCGGCGGCCTCGTCACCGTCGTGACCGTGTGCGTGAAGTTCGCGATCACGGGCGCGCACCTGCAGTCGATGCTCGAAGGGCTGCTTGCGGGCGTCAACTACGCGGCCAGCTTCATGCTGATGCACTTCCTGCATTTCACGCTCGCGACCAAGCAGCCCGCGATGACCGCGCCGACCCTCGCGCGCGAGCTCGACGACACCGGCAACGAGGAAGGCGTGAAGGCGTTCGTCGCGTCGGTGATCGCGCTGATCCGTACGCAGGCCGCCGCGATTTCCGGCAACGTGCTCGTCGTGCTGCCCGTGTGCCTGCTGGTGCAGCTGTTCGCGGGCAACCTGCTGCACGCGAACCTGATCTCGCCGGAGAAGGCGCATGCGACGCTGCACTCGTTCTCGCTGCTCGGCCCGACGCCGCTCTACGCGGCGCTGACCGGCGTGCTGCTGTGGGCGTCGAGCCTGCTCGCCGGCTGGGCCGACAACTGGTTCGTGCTGCACCGGGCCGGCGACGCGCTCACGTACAACCGCCGGCTGCGCCTCACGCTCGGCAAGGCCGGTGCCGCGAAGCTCGCGCACTTCTGCCGGTCGAACGTGGCCGGCGTGGTCGCGAACGTCGGGCTCGGCCTGATGCTCGGCCTCGTTCCGGCGATCGTCACCGTGATCATGTTCCCGTTCGAGGTGCGGCACGTGACGCTGTCGGCCGGCTCGATCGGCATCGCGCTCGGCGTGCTGGGCAAGGGTGCGCTCGGCACACCCGAGCTGTGGTGGGCCTGCGCCGGCGTGCTCAGCATGGCGATCCTCAACGTGCTCGTGAGCTTCGCGCTCGCGTTCACGATGGCCGTGCGCTCGCGCAGCCTGCGCCGCACCAAGGTGCGCGCGCTCGTCGCCGCGATCGTCCGGACGGTGCTGTCGAATCCGCTCGCGCTGTTCTGGCCGGGCAGCGGCCAGGCCGCGCGCGCCGGCCAGCCGGGCTCGCACTGAGCCCGCAGCGGCATGGCGGTGCCCGCCCGGGCACCGCCGCGCGGCCTGCTGGCACGCCTGCGCGGCGCCCCGGCCCGCGCCGCAGCACCGAAACGCGACGCAACGCCGGCCCCGGTCGCCCGCGCCGCGTACAATAGTGGACTTTTGCACGTCCTCACCCGCCTTATGTCCTCGCCCACCCTGTACGAATTCTTCGCTCCCTGCCCGCGCGGCCTCGAAGCGGCGCTTGCCGCCGAGCTGGCCGAAATCGCCGGCCGCCATCTGAACGGCGCGCCGTTCACCGCGGGCGCGCAGGTGCCGGGCGGCGTCCACTTCAGCGGCGGCTGGGCCGCCGGCATGGCCGCGAACCTCCATTCGCGGATCGCGAGCCGGGTCCTGCTGAAGATCGCGCACCGCGCGTACCGCAACGAGCAGGACGTCTACGCGCTCGCGCTCGAGCAGCCGTGGGAGCGCTGGTTCGCGGCGACGCAGACGCTGCGCGTCGACATCACCGCGATCAAGTCGCCGCTGAAGAGCCTCGAATTCGCGACGTTGCGCGTGAAGGACGCGATCTGCGACCGGATGCGCGACAAGACCGGCGCGCGCCCGAGCATCGACACCGGTGCGCCGGACGTGCGCGTGTTCGCCTTCCTGACGGCGGGCGAGTGCACGCTGTACCTCGACACGTCGGGCGAGCCGCTGTTCAAGCGCGGCTGGCGTCTCGACAAGGGCGCGGCGCCGCTGCGCGAAAACCTCGCGGCCGGCATCCTGCGCCTGACGGGCTGGACGCCCGGCACCGCGCTGTACGACCCGATGTGCGGCAGCGGCACGTTCCTCGCGGAAGCCGCGCAGATCGCGCTCGGCGTGGCGCCGGGCGTCGAGCGCCGGTTCGGCTTCGAGAAACTCAAGCAGTACGACATCACCGCGTGGCAAGGGCTGAAGGTCCCCGCGCTGGACGCGAAGCGCGCGGCGCGCGGCAAACGCGGCGAAGCGCTCGGCGTGTACGGCAGCGACATCTCCGGCGACATGCTCGAGAAGGCGCGCGCGAACCTCGAGCGTGCAGGCGTGCCGTCGGTATGGCTCAAGCAGGTCGACGCGCGCGGGATGACGCCGCCGTGCGACGGCCCGGGCATCATCCTCGCGAACCCGCCGTACGGCGAGCGGATCGAAGTGCGCGGCCGCAGCGCGCGCGGCGAGGTGCGCGAGACGGGCCGCAACCGCGGCAACGACGACGCATTCCGCCGTACCCACACCGACGCACCCGACAGCGAGTTCTTCAACGCGCTCGGCGATGCGCTGAAGCAGCGCTTCACGGGCTGGCAGGCGTTCCTGCTGACGTCCGACCGTTCGCTGCCGGGCCAGCTGCGGCTGCGCGAATCGGCGAAGACGCCGCTGTTCAACGGCGCGCTCGAATGCCGGCTGTTCCGCTTCGACCTGATCGCCGGCAGCGTGAAGGCGCGCCCGGCCACGCCGGAAGGCGACGCGTAAGCCTCACCGTCGCGCGGGGCCGCCGGCGCGGCGCGCGCGCATGCCGCCGGCGCGCGTCGGTGCTTCGGCAGCGCGCACGAAAGCACGCCCCCCGTCTCGAGCAGCCTCTCCCGGCGTGTTCGCACGGGCGGCCAGCCGCCGCGAATCTCCGAATCCCCCCCGAATCATCCCCGGTTCATCCCCGAACCGGACACGACCGTCTTGCGTGACGGCCAGCCTCACGACACCGTGGTATGGCTCGAGCCGATCGATCACGCGCGATTCCCCCTCCTTGAACGCGTGCGCCATCTGACGTCCAGCCGACGCGGCGGATCGGTCTCGGCCGCTTCGCCGAGATGTCGGCCCGCGGCGGATCACCGTCATCCCGACGCGCTCGCCGCGAACCCGGCCGCCATCCATGTCAGGGCTGACAACTCTACTGACAATACGGTGTCAGCAGCCCGCGCTCACACTGCAATCCCGGCGCAATGCAGGCTGGTTTTACTCCCGAACCCGAATAACAACGCAACAAGGAGCTCGTCATGACGTCAGCAACCGCCACTGCCACCCCGGAACGCGCGATCGCGTGGTTCGACATTCCGTCCCTCGATTTCGACCGGGCGATCCGCTTCTACGAAACCGTGCTGCAAACCACGTTGGAGCGCGCAGTCATCGGCGGCGTGCCGATGGCCACGTTCGACCGCGACGCGTCCAGCACGGGCGGCAGCATCGTGTTCGATCCGCAGCAGATCAAGCCGAGCGCGAACGGCGTGCTCGTCTACCTGAACGCCGGCGAATCGGTCGTCGCGGCGCTCGAACGTGCGAAGCGCGCGGGCGGCGTCGTGCAGGGCTCGGTCGTCGAGCTGCCGAACAACTACGGCTACGTCGGCTACCTGATCGACACCGAGGGCAACCGCGTCGGCCTGCACGCGCCGAAATGCCACTGAGCACAACGGCCGCCGGGCGCGCGCGGCGCTATCATCGCGAGGTCCCCACTGCCGTTGGAATCGAGGTGCCGTCATGACGCGCCGTGCCGACCGCCTGTTCCAGATCGCCGAGCTGCTGCGCGGGCGTCGTCTCACGACCGCGCAGCAGCTGGCCGACTGGCTGTCGGTGTCGCCGCGCACGGTCTATCGCGACGTGCGCGACCTGCAACTGTCAGGGGTGCCGATCGAAGGCGAAGCCGGCATCGGCTACCGGCTGAACCGCAACGCGAGCCTGCCGCCGCTCACGTTTACGGCCGAGGAGCTCGCGGCGCTCGCCACCGGCGCGCGCATGCTCGAAACCTGGGGCGGCGCGCGCTTCGCGAGCGGTGCGCGTTCGGCGCTCGCGAAGATCGCATCGGCAATGCCGGCCGACAAGCGCACGGCGCTCGACCGCCTGCCCGTGTTCGCGCCATCGTTCCACATCGACGAGACGTTTTGCGCGAAGGTCGACGCGATCCACCAGGCCATCGATACGCGCCACGTCGTCAGCTTCGACTACCGCGACCGGCTCGGCGCGCATTCGCAACGCCGCGTGTGGCCGCTCGGGCTCGTCTACTGGGGCGGGCGCTGGACGATCGGCGCGTGGTGCGAGCTGCGCGAGGATTTCCGCACCTTCGACATCGCGCGGATGGGCGACATCCTCGTGCACGAGCAGTTTCCGGACATGGAAGGACGGCGGATCGCCGACTACATGCGAATCGCGGAAGCGCCGATGCGCTGACGCGGCACGACGGCGCGCGCGTTGCGCGCCGCCGCGGTTCGCGCGCCGCGCTGCCGCACGGCGCCCGGCCCGCCGCCGCTCCCTACCCGCCGAACACCACCGTCCGCTTCGACCGCTCGTCGACGTGCAGCGAGAACACGTCGGGCCGCGCGTAATGCCCGACCACGTCGAAGTCGTAGCGCGCCCGCACGAGTTCATCGGTATCGATGCGCGCGGTCACGAGCCCGGCTTCGCCGATCAGCGGCTCCGTCAGCAGGTCGCCGAGCGGCCCGACGATCACGCTGCCGCCACGGATCAGCGGCCGCTCCGGATCCCAGCCCGGCACGTCGATGCCGAGCGCACGCGGCGACGGCTGCACCTGGCACGCGCTGACGACGAAGCAGCGCCCCTCGTGCGCGATATGCCGCATCGAGCTCTGCCAGACGTCGCGCTCGTCGACGGTCGGCGCGCACCAGATCTGCACGCCCTTCGCGTACATCGCGCAGCGCAGCAGCGGCATGTGGTTCTCCCAGCAGATCGCGGCGCCCGCGCGGCCCGCGGCCGTGTCGACCACGGGCAGCGTCGAGCCGTCGCCCTGCCCCCAGATCAGCCGCTCGGTGCCGGTCGGCATCAGCTTGCGATGCTTCGCGACGAGCCCGTCGCGCGGATCGAAGAACAGCGCCGTGCAGTACAGCGTGCTGCCGCCGCGCTCGATCACGCCGACCACGAGGCTCGCGCCCGTGCGCTGCGACAGTGCGGCCAGCTCGTCGGTTTCGGGCCCCGGCACGTCGATCGCCTGCGCGGCATAGCGCGCGTACGCGTCGCGGCCTTCGGGCAGCCGGTAGCCGAGCCGCGTGCCGAAGATCTCGCCTTTCGGATAGCCGCCGAGCACGGCCTCGGGCAGCACGACGAGCGACGCGCCGCTGTCGCGGATCGCGGTTTCGTAGCCGAGGATCGTGTCGAGCGTGGCGCGCGTGCCGGCGGGCGATGCGCCGATCTGCAGTGCGGCGATGACTGACGTGGACATGAAGGCGTCTCCGGTGAATGAGGTAACGCCATCTTTATCGATATGATGTCATCGATCAAATCGATAGAACGATAAGTGTCATGAATGCCGATGATATCGCCAGCCTCGACCTGAACCTGCTGAAGGTGTTCGAGGCGCTGTACGAGGAAGGCGGCGCGAGTCGCGCGGCGCTGCGGCTCGGCCTCACGCAGTCGGCGGTGAGCGCGGCGCTCGCGCGGCTGCGCGTGATCTATGCCGATCCGCTGTTCGTGCGCACCGGCCGCGGGCTCGCGCCGACGCCGCGCGCGGACGAACTGAAGCCGATCCTGTCCGACGCGCTCGACCGTTGCCGCGAAAGCCTCGCGATCGCGGCCGACGGCGGCGACCGCCTCGGCCGCACGATCTCGATCGGGCTGTCGGACGATTTCGAGATCGCGCTCGGCCGCGCGCTGATCGACGCCGTCGCGCGGGAAGCCGCCGGCATCCGGCTGATCTTCCGCCAGACGCACAGCGGCATCGCCGGCGACGCGCTGCTGCGCCATGGCGTCGACCTTGCCATCGCATCCGGCGGTTTCTCGGCGAACGGGCTCAGCCGACGCGCGGTCGCGACGGGCGGCTATGCGTGCCTGATCGACCCGGCCGCCCGCGAGCGGCCGCCGCGCACGCTGACGCTCGCCGATTTCCTGCGGCGCGACCACCTGCTCGTATCGTCGGGCGGCGTGATCGGAATCGTCGACGAGGCGCTGGCCACGCTCGGTCACAAGCGGCGCGTCGCGGCGTCGACCACGCATTTCGCCGCATTGCCGTACCTGCTCGCCGGCTCCGATGCGATCGCGACGATTCCCGCGCATGCGGCGCGCGCGATCGCGCAGTCCACCCCGCTGCGCGCGCTCGCATGCCCGGTCGACTTGCCGCACTACCCGGTCGAAATCGGCTGGCGCACGAGCACGCAGCGCGACCCGGCGATCGTGCGCGTACGCGACTCGATCGCCGCATGCGTCGCCCATCTCGTCGCGCCGTGAAATCGGCAAGCCAGACGAATTGAAAGGGTCTGATTCGTTTAGCGCAGCGACCGGCAGCGTTCGGGCGCAACCGGTAAAATGCCGAACCATGAAACCTGAAATCTGGACCCCGCATGTGACGGTCGCCGCGCTCGTCGAGCACGCCGGCCGCTTTCTCATGATCGAGGAAGAAACCTCGTCGGGCCTGCGCATCAACCAGCCGGCAGGCCATCTCGAAGCCGGCGAAACGCTGGCCGACGCCGTGATCCGAGAAACGCTCGAGGAAACCGCGCACCCGTTCACGCCCGACGCGCTCGTCGGCGTCTATCTCGCGCACTACGACCGTCCCGGCACCGCCGGTGCAACCTACCTGCGCTTCACGTTCTGCGGCGCGGCGGGCGAGCCGATCGCGGGCCACACGCTCGACGACGGCATCGTCCGCACGCTGTGGATGACCGCCGACGAACTGCGCGCCTGCAGCGCGCGCCATCGCTCGCCCGCGGTGATGCGCTGCGTCGACGATTACCTCGCCGGGCGGCGCATTCCGCTCGATTTCGTGCACACGCATTCGGTCGCACCGCGCCCCGAAGCATTCGAACGTCAGGCGGTCAACAAATGAGCAAGCGCCGTGTAGTGGTGGGCATGTCGGGCGGCGTCGATTCGTCGGTGACCGCGTGGCTGCTCAAGGAACAGGGTTACGACGTGGTCGGCCTGTTCATGAAGAACTGGGAAGACGACGACGACGGCGAATACTGCTCGACGCGCCAGGACTGGATCGACGTCGTGTCGGTGGCCGACCTGATCGGCATCGACGTGGAAGCCGTCAACTTCGCGGCCGAATACAAGGACCGTGTATTCGCCGAATTCCTGCGCGAATACTCGGCCGGCCGCACGCCGAACCCCGACGTGCTGTGCAACGCCGAGATCAAGTTCAAGGCGTTCCTCGACCACGCGATGTCGCTCGACGCGGAAATGATCGCGACCGGCCACTACGCGCGCGTACGCGAGCGTGACGGGCGTTTCGAACTGCTGAAGGCCTTCGATCATACGAAAGACCAGTCGTACTTCCTGCACCGGCTGAACCAGGCGCAACTGTCGAAGACGATGTTCCCGCTCGGCGAGATCCCGAAGACGAAGGTGCGCGAGATCGCCGCGCAGATCGGGCTGCCGAACGCGAAGAAGAAGGATTCTACCGGCATCTGCTTCATCGGCGAACGGCCGTTCCGCGATTTCCTGAACCGCTATCTGCCGACCAAACCCGGCCCGATGAAGACGCCGGACGGCAAGGTCGTCGGCGAGCACATCGGCCTCGCGTTCTACACGTTCGGCCAGCGAAAGGGCATCGGCCTCGGCGGCAGCAAGACCGGCAACGGCGATCCGTGGTTCGTCGCCGCGAAGGACATCGCGTCGAACACGCTGTACGTCGTGCAAGGCCACGATCATCCGTGGCTGCTCGCGCGCGAGCTCGTCGCCGGCAACGTGAGCTGGGTCGCCGGCGAACCGCCGGCCGAAGGTTTCGCGTGCGGTGCGAAGACGCGCTACCGGCAGGCCGATGCGGCGTGCGCATTCGGAGCCGCCACGCCCGGCCCGGCTGGCGAAGCGCGCTTCTCGCTCGCGTTCGACGACGCGCAGTGGGCCGTCACGCCCGGCCAGTCGGCCGTGCTGTACGACGGCGAGATCTGCCTCGGCGGCGGGATCATCGAATCCGCGCTGTCCGGCAACACGCAGCCGAACGAAGCACCGGCCCTCGCGCTCGCCCGCTGACACTGCCGCAGGTGCAGCGCAAACGGGCGCCGGCCGGAAGCGGCCCCGCCGCTCACCGCATGTTCTGCACCGACGCGTCGTAGCGCTCGCGCGCCGCGTCCAGCTCGGGAAAATGGCGCTCGGCCCAGCGGTCGAGCGCCACGAGCGTCTCCACGAGCGACCCCGCCACCGCCGTCAACCGGTACTCGACGTGTGCGCGCCGCGCCGCCACCGCGGTGCGTTCGATCAGCCCGTTGCGCTCCAGTTCGCGCAGCGTCTGCGTCAGCACCTTCTGGGAAATCCCGCCGATACGCTTGAGCAGCTCGCCGTTGCGCAGCGGCCGCTCGGCCAGCGCCGGCAGGATCAGCAGCGACCACTTGCCGGCGACCAGCGCCAGCGCATCGCGCGCCGAGCAGTCCGCTGCATAGACGTCGCCGGGAAATGCCATGGTTACCTCCGGGTGCGTGATTGCGCGGCCCCACTGCCGCCGGCCATCATCGTCG
Organism: Burkholderia sp. 4NA327C6; assembly: GCF_005502655.1. Classification (NCBI taxonomy): domain Bacteria; kingdom Pseudomonadati; phylum Pseudomonadota; class Betaproteobacteria; order Burkholderiales; family Burkholderiaceae; genus Burkholderia; species Burkholderia sp. 4NA327C6. Next base: position 18,328 of record NZ_SCNZ01000013.1, read on the forward strand.
CACACTCCCGGAGCCCGCCATGCATGTGCTGATCGTCGTCGCCCATCCCGAACCGCAGTCGTTCAACGCCACACTCGCCCGCACGGCGGCCGACGCATGGCGCGCGGGCGGCCATGCCGCGACGGTCGCGAACCTGTATGCCGATGCGTTCGACCCGTGCGAGGCACCGCGCCACTATGCGGACCGGATCGACACCGCCCGCTTCGACGCACAACGCGAGCAGCGCCATCACTGGGAGCGCGGCACACTCGCGCCCGATGTCGCGCATCATATCGGCCTGCTGAAGCAGGCCGATGCGCTGATCCTGCAGTTCCCGCTGTGGTGGTTCGGCGCGCCCGCGATCCTGAAGGGCTGGATGGATCGCATATTCGTCTACGGCGGCCTCTACAGCAGCCGGCAGCGTCACGATCGCGGCGTGCTGCACGGGCGGCGCGCGTTGCTGAGCGTCACGACCGGCTCGTCGGCCGCCGCCTGCGCGCCCGACGGCCGCGAGGGCGATACCCGCCTGCTGCTGTGGCCGATCATGTACGCGCTGCGCTATGTCGGCTTCGACGTGCTCGAACCGCACCTGATCCACGACGTCCGCGGCGGCCTGGCCGACGACGCCGCGCGGCGGCAGGACGCGCGCCTCGCACGAAGCGTCGCCGACTACCGCACGCGGCTGCGCGACTGGCCCGCGTGGCCGCTGGTGCCGTTCAACCGGGACGAGGATTTCGACGACGACGCCAGGCTGAAACCCGGCGCGCCGGCGTACAGCCCGTTCATCCGCCCGGCCGGGGCCGGCCGGTAGCCGCCGGCTCGGCAACACGAGCATCACGACACCCGTAGTAGACTCTCGACCATCGTGGGCGCCGGCAGCGGCGGGTACTGTACGGGCAGCATGCCCGCCGGGCCTGCGCGATGCCTCGGGCGCCGACCTGCCGGCCGCCGCGCAATTCTGGCGACGTGACGGCCATCCAGACAATGACGATGGAGTCCCCATGTTTTCCCGACGCTATATCGCGATGTGGTGCGCGGTCCTGCTGTTCGTGGCCGTCGCGGCGCTCGCTGCCCGGCACACGATCGCGTGGCTGTGGCTCGTAATCCCGGCCGCCCTCGTCGCCCTCGGCCTGTACGACCTGAAGCAAGACCGCCACGCGATCCTGCGCAACTATCCGCTCTGGGGCCACTTCCGCTTCCTGTTCGAATTCATCCGACCTGAAATCCGCCAGTATTTCGTCGAGGACGACACCGACGAGAAACCGTTCTCGCGCGCGCAGCGCAGCCTCGTCTACCAGCGCGCGAAGAACGTCGCCGACAACCGGCCGTACGGCACCGAGCTGAACGTGAAGGCCGTCGCGCACGAATGGATCAGCCACTCGCTCGCGCCGACGAAGCTGCCGAACCACGATTTCCGTATCCGCGTCGGCGCGAACCGCGCGCAACCGTACGACATTTCGATCTTCAACATCTCGGCGATGAGCTTCGGCTCGCTGTCCGCGAACGCGATCCGCTCGCTGAACCTCGGCGCGAAGAAAGGCGGTTTCGCGCACGACACGGGCGAAGGCTCGCTGTCGAAGTACCACCGCGAGAACGGCGGCGACATCATCTGGGAAATCGCGTCCGGCTACTTCGGCTGCCGTAACGACGACGGCACGTTCAACCCCGACAAGTTCGCGAAGCAGGCCGCCGATCCGCAGGTCAAGATGATCGAGGTGAAGCTGTCGCAAGGCGCGAAGCCCGGCCACGGCGGCGTGCTGCCGGCCGCGAAGATCACGCCGGAAATCGCCGAGACGCGCGGCGTGCCGATGGGCAAGGACTGCATCTCGCCCGCGACGCACTCGGAGTTCTCGACGCCGCGCGGGCTGCTCGAATTCGTCGAACGGCTGCGCACGCTGTCGGGCGGCAAGCCGACCGGCTTCAAGCTGTGCATCGGCCATCCGTGGGAATTCTTCGGGATCGCGAAGGCGATGCTCGAAACCGGCATCGTGCCGGACTTCATCGTCGTCGACGGCGCGGAAGGCGGCACCGGTGCGGCGCCGCTCGAATTCACCGACCACGTCGGCGTGCCGCTGCAGGAAGGGCTGCTGCTCGTGCACAACACGCTCGTCGGGATCGGCGTGCGCGATCGCGTGAAGCTCGGCGCGAGCGGCAAGATCATCACCGCGTTCGACATCGCGCGTACGCTCGCGATCGGCGCGGACTGGGTGAACTCGGCGCGCGGCTTCATGTTCGCGGTCGGCTGTATCCAGGCGCAGCACTGCCATACCGATCGCTGCCCGACCGGCGTCGCGACGCAGGACCCGGTGCGCCAGCGCGCGCTCGTCGTGCCCGACAAGGCCGAGCGCGTGTACAACTTCCACCGCAATACGCTGCACGCGCTGCAGGAGCTCGTGCAGGCGGCCGGCCTCGCGCATCCGTCGGAGCTGCGCGCGCATCACATCGTGCAGCGGGTCGCGCCGCATGAAGTACGGCTGATGTCGCAATTGCTGAAGTACCTGAAGCCCGGCGCGCTGCTCGACGGCCAGACCTGCGGCTTCTCGCTGTACGACAAGTGGTGGCCGATTGCGCGCAGCGATTCGTTCACGCTCGGCGAAGCCGTGTACGCGTCGATCGAATGACGCAGGCCACCGCCCCCGCCGCGGGGCGGCCCGGCAAAAAGAAAAGCGCCCCGCGGGGCGCTTTTCTTTTGTCTGCCGAATGCGTAATCGCGTGAATGCGTCGCGTGCGGCTCAGTTCTGCGGCAGCGTGTCGGCGAACGACGGCCGCTGCAGCAGCTTCGCGAAGTGCTTGTCGAGGTTCGGGTGGCGATCGCGCCAGTTGAGCTCGGGCATCCGGAAGTCGAGATAGCCGAGCGCGCAGCCGAGTGCGATGTCGGCGAGCGTGTAATGATTACCGACGCACCACGTCTTGCCGCCGAGGCCCTGCGACATCGCGACGAGACCGTCGTCGATCTTGCGTTGCTGGCGCGCGATCCAGCTCTCGCTGCGCTGCGCTTCGTCGCGCATCGTATGTTCGACGCGAATCGCGACCGCCGCGTCGATCACGCCGTCGCCCAGCGCTTCCCAGCACCGCACCTCGAGGCGCTCGCGGCCCGACGGCGGAATCAGCTTGCCGACCGGCGACAGCGTATCGACGTATTCGCAGATCACGCGGGAATCGAACACCGCGGCACCATCCTCCATCACGAGGCACGGGACCTTGCCGAGCGGATTCGATGCATGAATATCCGTCTCCGGCGCCCACACGTTCTCGAGCTCCAGCTTGTAGTCGATCTTCTTTTCAGCCAGCACGATCCGCGCCTTGCGGACGTACGGGCTGCTGAGCGAACCGATTAATTTCATCATCTGCCTTTTTAAGGGAACCGCCGAGAGTATACGTTGTCGCCGATCATAACCGGCCAGCGTCGCGCGACAGAAAATCGCCCGGACGGCCTGTGGATGGTTTGCAACAACCGCCGCACGGGCCTTCCGGGGCGGCTTCCCGCCCCCTCTTTCACGCATGGCGTCCCGCGGCGCTACAATCGCACGAATGAACGCGCCCCTCGATACCGCCATCGCCGTCGACGTCTACCGCCAGCGCCGTGAACGCGTGCTTGCCGCACTGCGTGCCGCCGGCGGCGGCGTCGCCATCGTCCCCACCGCGCCGGAAGTGCCGCGCAACCGCGATACGGACTATCCGTACCGGTTCGACAGCTACTTCCACTACCTGACGGGCTTCAGCGAGCCGGACGCCGTGCTCGTGCTCAACGCGGCCGCGCCTCACGGCGCGCCGGAGTCGATCCTGTTCTGCCGCGGCAAGAATCCCGACCGCGAAATCTGGGAAGGCTTCCATTACGGGCCCGAAGCCGCGCGCGACGCATTCGGCTTCGATGCGGCGTTCGCGGTCGACGTGATCGATACCGAGATGCCGCGCCTGCTCGCCGACGCGGGCACCGTGCACTACCGGTTCGGCGCCTCGGCCGATTTCGAGCGTCAGCTCGCAGGCTGGCTCGACGCGGTGCGCGCGCTGGCGCGCACGGGTGTCGCCGCACCGGACGCGATGCTCGACCTCACGCCGCTGCTCGACGACATGCGGCTCGTGAAGGACGAGCACGAGCTCGCGATCATGATGCGCGCCGCACACATCTCCGCACTTGCGCACCGCCGCGCGATGCAGGCGTGCCGCCCCGGCATCCGCGAATACGAACTCGAGGCCGAGCTGCTGTATGTATTCCGCAAGCACGGCGCACAGTCGCCCGCGTACGGCTCGATCGTCGCGGCCGGCGCCAACGCATGCGTGCTGCACTATCCGGCCGGCAACGCAACCGCACAGGATGGCGACCTGATCCTGATCGACGCCGCGTGCGAACTCGACGGCTACGCATCGGACATCACGCGCACGTTCCCGGCCAACGGGCGCTTCTCGCCCGCCCAACGCACGCTGTACGACATCGTGCTCGCCGCGCAGCAGGCCGCGATCGACGCGACGCGCGCCGGCGTGCCGTTCGAGGCGCCGCACGACGCTGCCGTGCGCGTGCTCGCGCAGGGGCTGCTCGACACCGGCATCATCCCGAAAACGCGCTTCTCGAACGTCGACGACGTGATCGCCGAGCGTGCCTACGCGCGCTTCTACATGCATCGCACCGGCCACTGGATCGGCATGGACGTGCACGATTGCGGCGACTACCGCGAGCGGCTCGCCGAACGTGACGGCAACGGCGCGCTGCCGTGGCGCACGCTGAAAGCCGGCATGACGCTGACGATCGAGCCCGGCCTGTACGTGCGCGCCGCCGACGACGTGCCGCCCGAGTACTGGAACATCGGCATCCGCATCGAGGACGACGCGATCGTGCGCGAGCACGGCTGCGAGCTGATCACGCGCGGCGTGCCCGTCGCGGCGGACGAGATCGAAGCGCTGATGCGCGCGGGCGCATGACCGGCTGCCGCCGACCGTTACTTCCGTTTCACGAATCAAGATGACGACCGCCTCCTCCCCGGCCACGCCGGACTACGATCTCGCCATCGTCGGCGCGGGCCCCGTCGGGCTCGCGCTCGCCGGCTGGCTCGCGCGCCGCAGCGCCACGCAGCACGCATCGATCGCACTGATCGATGCACGCGAACCGGCCGCGAGCACGAACGATCCGCGCGCGATCGCCGTGTCGCACGGCAGCCGCGTGCTGCTCGACACGCTCGCGTGGCCCGCCGACGCGACGCCGATCGAACATATCCACGTCTCGCAGCGCGGCCATTTCGGCCGCACGCTGATCGACCGCGATGAGCACGGCGTCGCCGCACTCGGTTATGTCGTGCGTTACGGCTCGCTCGTGCAGGCGCTCGCGGGCGCCGTGCGCGGCACGCGCGTCGACTGGCTCACGTCGACCACCGCGCGCGCGCCGCAGCAGGATGCCGACGGCGTCACGCTGACGCTCGACGGCCCGCAGGGCGAGCGCACGCTGCGCGCACGCGTCGTCATCAATGCCGAAGGCGGCCTGTTCCACGAACAGCAGGCCGACGCCGGCAAACATCGCCGCGACTACGGACAGACGGCGATCGTCGGCACGGTCACGGTATCGGCGCCGCGCCCGAACGTCGCATGGGAACGCTTCACGCACGAAGGACCGCTCGCGCTGCTGCCGCTCGGCGGGCCGCGCCAGGCCGAGTACGCGCTCGTCTGGTGCTGCACGCCCGACGAAGCGGCGCGCCGCGCCGCGCTGCCCGACGATGCGTTCTTGCGCGAGCTCGGCACCGCATTCGGCGCACGCATGGGCGACTTCGTCGCGATCGCGGGCCGCGCATCGTTCCCGCTCGGCCTGAGCGCCGCGCAGACGCTCGTCAACGGCCGCGTCGCGATCGTCGGCAATGCCGCGCAAACCCTGCACCCCGTCGCGGGCCAAGGGCTCAACCTCGGGCTGCGCGATGCACATACGCTCGTCGATACGCTGTCCGCGCAAGGCTTCGAAGCAACCGCACTCGCCACCTTCAACGCGCGCCGCGCACTCGACCGACGCTTCACGATCGGCGCGACCGACACGCTGGCACGCCTGTTCACGATCGACTCGGGCCCGCTCCCGCTGCTGCGCGGCGCCGCGCTCACCGCGCTGGAGTTCGTGCCGCCGCTCAAGAAGGTGATCGCGCGCCAGATGATGTTCGGCCAGCGCAACTGACCCGCGGCGCGCCCAGTCGCGCCACTCAAACCGGGTCAAATCGGCGGGGCATGGGAATACGGTAAAATGCGCGTTTCCGCCTACCCTTTCCCTGCCCGCGCCCGCCGCGGGCGGTGCCATTGCGATGCCCGTTATCGGCCCTCACGTATTGCGTAACAACCTGTTCGTCGCGCCGATGGCCGGCGTGACGGATCGTCCGTTCCGCCAGCTCTGCAAGCGGCTGGGAGCCGGTTACGCCGTGTCCGAGATGGTCGCGTCCAACGCGCAGCTGTGGAAAAGCGCGAAGACGATGCGGCGCGCGAACCACGAAGGCGAGGTGGAACCGATTGCGGTCCAGATCGCCGGCGCCGATCCGGCGATGATGGCCGAAGCGGCCCGCTACAACGTCGACAACGGCGCGCAGATCATCGACATCAACATGGGCTGCCCGGCGAAGAAGGTCTGCAACGTCGCGGCCGGCTCCGCACTGCTGCAGAACGAGCCGCTCGTGCAGCGCATCGTCGAGGCCGTCGTCGCGGCCGTCGGCACGGGGCCCGATGCGGTGCCCGTCACGCTGAAGATCCGCACCGGCTGGGATCGCGAACACAAGAACGCGATCACGGTAGCGCGCCTGGCCGAAGCCGCCGGCATCTCGATGCTCACCGTGCACGGCCGCACGCGCGCCGACCTGTACCGCGGCGACGCCGAATACGACACCATCGCCGCCGTGAAGGCGGCGGTGCGGATTCCGGTGGTCGCGAACGGCGACATCACGTCGCCCGCGAAGGCGAAGGCCGTGCTCGACGCCACCGGCGCCGACGCCCTGATGATCGGTCGTGCCGCGCAAGGTCGGCCGTGGCTGTTCCGTGAAATCGATCATTTCCTGCAAACCGGCGAGCTGCTGCCCCCGCCCCGGATCGACGAGATCCAGCACGTGATGAACGAACACCTGGAAGACCACTACGCTTTCTATGGTGAATTCACGGGAGTCCGTACTGCGCGCAAGCACATCGGCTGGTACACTCGCGGCCTTTCCGGTGCCAACGGGTTCCGGCACAGGATGAACACGCTCGATTCCACCCGCGAGCAGCTCGCCGCCGTCAATGCATTCTTCGAGGCGCAAAAGGCGCTGTCGGACCACCTCGTCTACGTCGATGACGAAGAGGAAAACGGCCAGGGCGAGTCGGACGACCATAACCAGTTAGCAGCATGAGCAAGCACAACATCGAACAATGTGTCCGCGAGAGCCTGGACGTGTATTTCCGGGATCTAGACGGCTCCAATCCGCATGACGTCTATGAAATGGTGATGTCCTGCGTCGAAAAGCCGATGCTCGAGGTCGTGCTCGTACAGGCGGGCGGCAACCAGTCGCTCGCCGCGGAGTACCTCGGCATCAATCGCAATACGCTGCGCAAGAAGCTGCAGCAGCACGGCCTGCTGTAGGCAGCCGTCCCGTCCCCGTTTCCCTGGCTATTGGTGGTTCCATCATGATCAAGCAAGCGCTCATTTCCGTTTCCGACAAGACCGGCATCGTCGACTTCGCGAAGTCGCTGTCCGACCTCGGCGTCAAGCTGCTGTCGACGGGCGGCACCGCGAAACTCCTCGCCGATGCCGGCCTGCCCGTGACCGAAGTGGCCGATTACACGGGCTTCCCGGAAATGCTCGATGGGCGCGTGAAGACGCTGCACCCGAAGGTGCACGGCGGCATCCTCGCCCGCCGCGACCTGCCCGAGCACATGCAGGCGCTCGAGCAGCACGGCATCCCGACGATCGACCTGCTCGTCGTGAACCTGTATCCGTTCGTCGCGACGATCGCGAAGGACGACTGCACGCTCGCCGACGCGATCGAGAACATCGACATCGGCGGCCCGACGATGCTGCGCTCGGCCGCGAAGAACCACCGCGACGTGACGGTCGTCGTCGACCCGGCCGATTACGCGGTCGTGCTCGATGAAATGAAGGCGAACGGCAACGCGGTCGGCTACGCGACCAACTTCCGCCTCGCGACGAAGGTGTTCGCGCACACCGCGCAATACGACGGCGCGATCACGAACTACCTGACGAGCCTGACCGACGAGCTGAAGCACGCATCGCGCAGCGCGTACCCGGCCACGCTGAACCTGGCGTTCGACAAGGTGCAGGACCTGCGCTACGGCGAGAACCCGCACCAGAGCGCCGCGTTCTACCGCGACCTCGCGACGCCGGCCGGCGCGCTGGCGAACTACCGCCAGCTGCAGGGCAAGGAACTGTCGTACAACAACATCGCCGATTCCGATGCAGCGTGGGAATGCGTGAAGACGTTCGACGCACCGGCCTGCGTGATCATCAAGCATGCGAACCCGTGCGGCGTTGCAGTCGGCAACGATTCGGCCGACGCGTACGCGAAGGCATTCCAGACCGACCCGACGTCGGCGTTCGGCGGCATCATCGCGTTCAACCGCGAAGTCGACGAAGCGGCTGCCCAGGCTGTCGCGAAGCAGTTCGTCGAAGTACTGATCGCACCGTCGTTCTCCGACGCCGCGAAGCAGGTGTTCGCCGCGAAGCAGAACGTGCGCCTGCTCGAGATCGCACTCGGCGACGGCCATAACGCATTCGACCTGAAGCGCGTGGGCGGTGGCCTGCTCGTGCAGTCGCTCGATTCGCGCAACGTGCAACCGAGCGAGCTGCGCGTCGTCACGAAGCGCCAGCCCACCGCGAAGGAAATGGACGACCTGCTGTTCGCGTGGCGCGTCGCGAAGTACGTGAAGTCGAACGCGATCGTGTTCTGCGGCAACGGCATGACGCTCGGCGTCGGCGCCGGCCAGATGAGCCGCGTCGATTCCGCGCGCATCGCGAGCATCAAGGCGCAGAACGCCGGCCTGACGCTGGCCGGCTCGGCCGTGGCATCGGATGCGTTCTTCCCGTTCCGCGACGGCCTCGACGTCGTCGTGGCGGCCGGCGCGACCTGCGTGATCCAGCCGGGCGGCTCGATGCGCGACGACGAAGTGATCGCGGCGGCCGACGAACACGGCATCGCGATGGTCCTGACGGGCGTGCGCCACTTCCGTCACTGATCACGGCATGCGGCCCGCGCGGCCGCTGCACGACAACCCGGCGGCATCCCCCCGCCGGGTTTTTTATTGCGCGGCGCCTTCGCACACGACCGGGCGACCGGCTTGCCGCGCCAATCGTTGTAGTATCGCTGCATCACGCCATTCTCCTCACTCATGCGAATTCTCGGCATCGACCCCGGCCTGCGCGTCACCGGCTTCGGCGTCATCGACGTCAGCGGCCACCGGCTCGCCTATGTCACGAGCGGCGTGATCCGCACGCCGACGGCCGACCTGGCCACCCGGCTCGGCACGATCTTCCAGGGCGTCTCGACCATCGTGCGCGAGCACGCCCCCGATCAGGCCGCGATCGAAAAGGTGTTCGTCAACGTGAACCCGCAGTCGACGCTGCTGCTCGGCCAGGCACGCGGCGCCGCGATCTGCGGGCTCGTCGCGGGCGGCCTGCCGGTCGCGGAATACACGGCGCTGCAACTCAAGCAGGCGGTGGTCGGCTACGGCCGCGCGACCAAGACGCAGATGCAGGAAATGGTCACGCGGCTGCTCAACCTCTCCGGACAACCGGGCTCCGATGCGGCCGACGCGCTCGGCATGGCGATCTGCCACGCGCACGGCGGCGATACGCTCAGCACGCTCGGCGGCCTCGCGCCGGCACTCGCGAAGAAAGGGCTGCGCGTGCGGCGCGGGCGGCTGGTCGGCTGACACCGGCGCCCCCTTCACACGGCACGCCGGATCGGCCGCCGTGCCCGCGCGCGATGCGCACGCGCCGTGCATCGCCCCGGCCTGATGGCCGAGTCCGTCGGCATCGCGCCGCACGTGCGCTACACTCGCGCTTTCTTCCTCGCATCAAGCCATCCATGATCGGTCGCATCGCCGGCATCCTGCTCGAAAAGAACCCGCCCCACCTGCTCGTCGACTGCAACGGCGTCGGCTACGAGATCGACGTGCCGATGAGCACCTTCTACAACCTGCCGCAAACGGGCGAGCGCATCGTGCTGCTCACGCAGCAGATCGTCCGCGAGGACGCGCACCTGCTGTACGGCTTCCTCACGCCGCAGGAACGCACGACCTTCCGCGAGCTGCTGAAGATCACCGGCATCGGCGCGCGCATGGCGCTCGCCGTGCTGTCCGGCATGAGCGTGCAGGAACTCGCGCAGGCCGTGACGATGCAGGACGCCGCCCGCCTCACACGCCTGCCCGGCATCGGCAAGAAGACGGCCGAGCGCCTGCTGCTCGAACTGAAGGGCAAGCTCGGCGCCGATCTCGGCGCGCTCGCCGGCGCCGCCTCGCCGTCCGACCACGCGACCGATATCCTCAACGCGCTGCTCGCGCTCGGCTATTCCGAAAAGGAAGGCCTCGCCGCGATCAAGAACGTGCCGGCCGGCACCGGCGTATCCGAAGGCATCAAGCTCGCACTGAAGGCGCTCTCGAAGGGGTAACGCCCGCATGACGCGCCGCCAACCGGTGCGTTGAAGCCAGTGTCGCGCAGCCGCGCGACGCTCGCCAGTCGGCCGTTCGGCCAGGTGGGCGCGACAGCGGCGCGCGGTACAATGGCCGCATGATTGAAACCGACAAACTCGCCACCGAGCAGCGGATCATCGCCGCCACGCCCGCCTCGTCGCACGAGGAGGTGTTCGAACGTGCGCTGCGGCCGCGCCAGCTCGACGACTACGTCGGCCAGGAAAAGGTGCGCGGCCAGCTCGAGATCTTCATCGAAGCCGCCAAGCGCCGCTCCGAGCCGCTCGACCACGTGCTGCTGTTCGGGCCGCCGGGCCTCGGCAAGACGACGCTCGCGCACATCATCGCGCGGGAGATGGGCGTGAACCTGCGCCAGACGTCGGGCCCCGTGCTCGAGCGTGCGGGCGATCTCGCCGCGCTGCTGACGAACCTCGAAGCGAACGACGTGCTGTTCATCGACGAGATCCACCGGCTGTCGCCGGTCGTCGAGGAAATCCTGTATCCGGCTCTCGAGGATTACCAGATCGACATCATGATCGGCGAAGGCCCGGCCGCGCGCAGCGTGAAGCTCGACCTGCAGCCGTTCACGCTCGTCGGCGCCACCACCCGCGCCGGGATGCTGACCAACCCGCTGCGCGATCGTTTCGGGATCGTCGCGCGCCTCGAGTTCTACGATGCCGATCAACTGTCGCGCATCGTGCGGCGCTCGGCGTCGCTGCTGAACGCGCAGATCGATCCGAACGGCGCGCTCGAAATCGCGAAGCGTTCGCGCGGTACGCCGCGGATCGCGAACCGGCTGCTGCGCCGCGTGCGCGACTTCGCGGAAGTGAAGGCCGACGGTCAGATCACCGCAGCCGTCGCCGATGCCGCGCTCGCGATGCTCGACGTCGATCCGGTCGGCTTCGACCTGATGGACCGCAAGCTGCTCGAGGCGATCCTGTACAAGTTCGACGGCGGCCCGGTCGGTATCGACAACCTCGCGGCGGCGATCGGCGAAGAGCGCGACACGATCGAGGACGTACTCGAGCCGTACCTGATCCAGCAGGGCTTCCTGCAGCGCACGCCGCGCGGGCGCGTCGCGACGCTGCTCACGTATCGCCACTTCGGGCTTTCCGCGCCCGACACCGGCCGCACCGAACGCGGCGAGTGGGATACCCCCGACGGGAAGTAACCCGTCGCCCGAACCGCAACCGCCATGACGACGCCGCCCAGCTCCCGCCCCGCCGCACCCGCACCGGGCCCGCGCTGGGCCGAGCCGATCCGCAAGCGGCTCGTAGCCGGCGTCACGCACCTGACCGTGGGCGGCGGCCCGTCGCTCGACCTCTCTTCGCCGCCGGGCGACCCTGGCCTGTTCGGCCCCGACGCGATCTGCTGGCGTGTGCATGCCGACTTCACGTCGATGATGACGGGCGGCATCGCCGCGCTGCTGCTGCAGGCTCTCCACCCGCTCGCGCTCGCGGGCGTCTGGGATCACTCGTCGTTCCGCACCGACATCCTGGGCCGCCTGCGACGCACCGCCACGTTCATCACCGGTACGACGTTCGGCAGCCGCGCGGACGCACTCGCGCTGATCGAACGCGTGAAATCGATCCACGCGCACATCTCGGGTACCGCGCCGGACGGCCGCCCGTACCGCGCCGACGATCCGGCGCTGCTGACCTGGGTGCATGTCGCGGAAGTGTCGAGTTTCCTCGCCGCGCATCTGCGCTATGTGAATCCCGCGCTGCCGGGCGAGTTGCAGGACCGCTACTACGCCGAAACGGCATTGATCGCCGAACTGCTCGGCGCCCACGAGGTGCCCCGTTCGCGTGCCGAGGTGGCCGCCTATCTCGCGCGCATGCAGCCTGAGCTCGAGGCCGGGCCGCGCACGTTCGACGTGATGTCCATCCTGTTGAACGTGCCCGTCGCGAAGCCCGCGCTGCGGCCGGCCGCGTCGCTGGTGATGCATGCGGGAATCGACCTGCTGCCGCCGTGGGCGCAGCGCATGCTCGGCGTGTCGGCGTTCGCGCCGCTGCGCCGCGCCGTGGTCCGGCCGGGCATCCGGGTCGTCGCGCCCGTGCTGCGCTGGGCGCTCGTGAACGGCGCATCAAAGCGTGCGCGCCGCCGCGCCACCGCGACACCGTCCGACGGCACCCCGTCTACCTGACGATTCGCTTCCTCATATCATTTCAATTTACTGTCAAATACCTGTGACAAGCTGACGGGCTTGCACCCGCGCACGGTCGCACGCGCCGTCCCTTCCGCCTGTCCGTGACCCGCGCGGTGTCCCGCCCACCCGACCGACACCCGATGCCCGCGATGCCACGCCTGCCGATCCGTTTTGCCCTTGCCGCCAGCCTGTCCACCGTCTTCGCCCTCACTGCCTGCGGAGGCGACGATGTCGCCGCCGTCGCGCGTTCGGATGCGCAAACGCCGTCCGGCGGCACCCCGGCCGCGCCGGCTCCCACGCCGCCGGCCACCGTCACGCCGCAACCGGGCAAGTGGAAGGCCGCTCGCACGGGCGACCTGATCGACGTGACGCTCGGCGATCTCCACCCGACGCAAGGCGCGATCGGCTACGACCAGATCTACTACAAGCTCGGCCGCTACGAACTGCAGCCCGACAAGAAATTCGACGACTTCTGCGCGGACGAAGGCCTCGGCGGCGTCGCTTCGGGCGGGTACACGGCCAAGTCGGTGCTGCGCGAGCCCGCGAGCTACACGTGCACGACGACCGATGTGAACGCCCGCGACCGCTCGGTGCTGAACCCGGTCGTGATCGGCCCGAACGGCGATGCGCTGTACCTGACCGACGGCCATCACGGGCTGTCGACCTACTACGAGACGCCCGACGGCGGCCCGGCGCTGCACGTGCACGTCGTCGTCAAGGACAACCTCAGCGACTACTCGGGCGACGCGTTCTGGCAGCAGATGCAGAGCCGCGGCTACCTGCGCCTCAAGAACGGCGAAGGCAAGCCGATCACGACCGCGCAACTGCCGACCGGCCTCGGCCTGAAACTCGGGATGACGAACGACCGCTACCGCTCGCTCGTCTATTTCACGCGCGACATCGGCTACAGCAAGCCCGCACAAGCCACCGACTACCTCGAGTTCTACTGGGCCGACTGGCTGCGCGCGCAACCGGGCACGTTCGCGCTCACCGGCTATGACCTGACGCGCGCCGGCACAACCGACCCGGATCCGGCGAAGGCCGACACGGGCTACCTGAACGCGGTCTGGAATGCGTCGACGCGCATGGTCACGGCCACCGACCCGGTGATCGACGGCAAGACGGGCGCCGACCTCGGGCGCGCGGACGCGATCAACGGCGGGAAGAAATACAACAAGGGGGAATTCGACAAGCTGCGCCAGCCGATCACGGCGGACAAGCCCGGCAAGATCGCGTACGCGCTCGACTACAAGACGCGCCACGCGCTGCCGCAGTAAGCAGCCGGCACCGCGCAGGAAGGAAACCCCGACCGGCGATGCCGGACGGGGCCTGCAGCTCAGAGCACCTTGCGGTACCCATCGTCGTCGCTTGCGGCGTCCAGGTGCGAGACGTCGGCCCACTGCACGACTTGCGCTCGGCCATCGACGTAATCGACGACGTTGATGCTCGTGTTGAGCAGCTGATAATTGCGCGGCGCCGACAGCTCGATGCCGTTCGCAAAACGATAGACGCAGTCGAGCACGCCGCCATGTGCGACGCACGCGATCCGGCCACCCGGATGCTCGGCGACGATGGGTTCGAGCGCATGCAGCACGCGGTGGTAGAACTCGCGCTGCGACTCGCCGCCCTCCGGCGCGAAGCCGGGGTCGCGCGTCTGCCAGGCTGCGTACGCATCGGGGAACAGCGTCTCGATCTCGGCGCTGTCGTGCCCCTGAAACTGGCCGTACGAACGTTCGCGCAGCCCTTCCCGCAGCCGCGGCGTCAGCCCGAGCGCGTCGGCGAACGGCTGCGCGGTCTGCTGCGCACGCATCAGGTCGCTCGAATAGATCGCGTCGAGCCGTGCACCGTCACGCGCGTCGCGCGCGAGCCTCACGGCAAGCCGCTGCGCCTGCTCGAGGCCCGTTTCTGCCAGCGGGATGTCGATATGACCCTGGATGCGCTTGATGCGATTCCAGGCCGTCTCGCCATGGCGGATGAAAAGAATCTGCGTGGTGGCCATCGCGGCGCGTCTCCGGGGAAGAATCAGGGCCGCACTTGCAGCCAGAATGTCACGGGGCCGTCGTTGACGAGGGACACCTGCATGTCGGCGCCGAACTCGCCCGTCTCGACGACCGGATGGCGCGCACGCGCGGCCGCGACGAAATAGTCGAACAGCCGCGCGCCTTCGTCGGGCGGCGCGGCCGGCGTGAAGCTCGGCCGCAGCCCGCTGTTGGTATCCGCCGCGAGCGTGAACTGCGACACGAGCAGCAGGCCGCCTGCGCGGCCCTCGCCGTCGATATTCGACACCGGCAGGTTCATCTTGCCGGCGGCGTCGCTGAACACGCGGTAGCCGAGCATCTTCGCGAGCAGCTTGTCGGCCACTGCGTCGGTGTCGCCGCGCTCCGCGCAGACCAGCGCGAGCAGGCCCGCGCCGATCTCGCCCGTCGTGCGATCGCCGACGCGCACGTCGGCGCGCTTCACGCGCTGGATCAGCGCGATCATGCGGTCAGCGTGACGCGTGCGAAGCGGCGCTTGCCGACCTGCACGACGAATTCGCCGGCTTCGACCTTCAGGCCCTTGTCCGAGACGGTCGCGCCATCGATCTTCACGCCGCCCTGCTCGATGTTGCGCAGTGCCTCGCTCGTCGACGGCACGAGGCCGGCCTGCTTCAGCAACTGGCCGATCGCGAGCGGCGCGCCCGCGAGCGTGACCGACGGGATGTCGTCCGGCACGCCGCCCTTCGCGCGATGGTTGAAGTCCTCGAGCGCACGCTCGGCGTCGGCCTGCGAGTGGAAGCGCGCGACGATTTCCTGCGCGAGCAGCACCTTGAAGTCGCGCGGGTTGCGGCCGCCTTCGATCTCGCGCTTGAAGCCGGCGATCTCGTCCATCGGGCGGAACGACAGCAGCTCGAAGTAACGCCACATCAGCGTGTCCGAGATGCTCATCAGCTTGCCGAACATGTCGTTCGGATGCTCGCTGATGCCGACGTAGTTGCCCTTCGACTTCGACATCTTCTCGACGCCGTCGAGGCCTTCGAGCAGCGGCATCGTGAGAATGCACTGCTGTTCCTGGCCATATTGCTTCTGCAGTTCGCGCCCGACCAGCAGGTTGAACTTCTGGTCGGTGCCGCCGAGCTCGAGGTCGGCGTTCAGCGCGACCGAGTCGTAGCCCTGCATCAGCGGGTACAGGAATTCGTGGATCGAGATCGGCACGCCGCCCTGGAAGCGCTTCGTGAAATCCTCGCGCTCGAGGATCCGCGCAACCGTGTAGCGCGACGCGAGCTTGATCATCCCGTCCGCGCCGAGCGGCATCGACCATTCGCTGTTGTAGCGGATTTCGGTCTTGTCGCGGTCGAGCACGAGCGCGGCCTGCTCGAAGTAGGTCTTCGCGTTCGATTCGATCTGCTCGCGCGTGAGCGGCGGGCGCGTCGCATTGCGGCCCGACGGATCGCCGATCAGCGACGTGAAATCGCCGATCAGGAAGATGACCGTGTGGCCGAGATCCTGCAGCTGACGCATCTTGTTCAGCACGACCGTATGGCCAATGTGGATGTCAGGCGCTGTCGGGTCGAGGCCGAGCTTGATGCGAAGCGGCGTGCCCGTCGCCGCGCTGCGTGCAAGCTTCTGCGCGAACTCTTCCTCGACCAGCAGCTCGTCGACGCCGCGCTTCGTGACGGCGAGCGCATGCCGGACTTCGTCGGTGATCGGGAAAACAGGCTTGGAACTGGGTTCGGTGCTCATCGGTGCCAGGAAGAATGTCGCAAAAACAGGGATTTTCCCATAACTTGCGCGCCCATCGCTTAACGGCGCGTCACGTTGCGCGGATAATCGGGCGCAAGGCGCGCGGCACCGGCCCGCGCCGCACGATCCAGGAGGACCCAACGTGCCGCAACGACAGCCGCAACACGCCCATCCGGCCGACGGCATCTACTTCGGGCTGATGTCGGGCACCAGCATGGACGGCGTCGATGGCGTCGCCGTGCGTTTCGAGGCCGGCCGTGCGCCGGTCGTGCTCGCGGAAGCGTTCGTCGGCTTCGCGCAATCGCTGCGCGACGCGCTGTTCGCGCTGCAGCAGCCCGGCGACGACGAGATCGACCGCGAATCGCTCGCGGCGAACGCGCTGGTCGCGCGCTACGCGGTGTGCTGCCACGAGTTGCAGCGCACGGCCGGGCTGTCGCGCGACGAGATTCGCGCGATCGGCGTGCACGGCCAGACCGTGCGCCATCGCCCCGAGCGCGGCTATACGCGGCAGATCAACAACCCGGCATTGCTCGCCGAGCTGACCCAGCTCGACGTGATCGCCGATTTCCGCAGCCGCGACGTCGCCGCGGGCGGCCATGGCGCGCCGCTGGCGCCGGCCTTCCATGCGACGGTGTTCGGCGCACCGGGCGAGACGCGCGTCGTCTGCAATCTCGGCGGGATCAGCAACATCACGATCCTGCCCGGCGAAGGCGGCGACGTGCGCGGCTTCGACTGCGGCCCCGCGAATGCGCTGCTCGACGAATGGGCGACCCGCCATCTCGGCAAGCCGTACGACGACGGCGGCAAGTTCGCTGCGCGCGGCACCGTCCACGCGCCGTTGCTCGACGCGCTGCTCGACGAACCGTATTTCACCGCCCCGCCGCCGAAAAGCACCGGGCGCGACCTGTTCAATCCCGCCTGGCTCGACGCGAAGCTCGCCGCGTTCGCGCAGGTCGCGCCAGAGGACGTGCAGGCGACCCTCACCGCGCTCACGGCCGTGTCGGTCGCACGCGAGATCGCGCAGCACGCAGCCGGCTGCAAGGCCGTGTTCGTCTGCGGCGGCGGCGCACGCAATCCGGTGCTGCTCGACGCGCTCCGGAACGCGCTGCGCGAGGCCGGCGTGCCGGCCACGGTCGATACGACGGCCGCGCTCGGCGTGCCGCCTCAGCAGGTCGAGGCGCTCGCGTTCGCATGGCTCGCGTACCGCTTCACCGCGCGCCAGCCCGGCAACCTCGCGACGGTCACGGGCGCAGCCGGCAATCGCGTGCTGGGCGCGCTCTATCCGCGCTGACGCGGCACCTGCTCCACGGCAGGCGCCCGTCGCCATTGCGAACGGGCACAAAAAACGGGGCATGAAGCCCCGTTTCTCATTCCGGCGAACCGGATCGGATCTGCCGTGTGCTCAGACCGAGAACGACGAGCCGCACCCGCAGGTGGTGCTCGCATTCGGGTTCTTGATCACGAACTGGGCGCCGTTGAGGTCGTCCTTGTAGTCGATCTCGGCGCCGACCAGGTACTGGTAGCTCATCGAGTCGATCAGGAGCTGGACGCCGTTCTTGTTCATCACGGTGTCGTCCTCGTTGACTTCCTCGTCGAACGTGAAGCCATACTGGAAGCCGGAGCAGCCGCCGCCCTGCACGAACACGCGCAGCTTCAGGTCGGGATTGCCCTCTTCGTCGATCAGTTGCTTGACCTTGTCGGCTGCGGCGTCGGTGAAGACGAACGGAACCGGCATTTCGGCCGTCGTTGCTGCGGATTCGGTAACAGCGTTCATTGCGAACTCTCCAAAAAGCTTTAGCCGCTATTGTAGGGCCGATCAGAAGATCGTGCTGAAGTCCATGAAATCAATAGGTTCTTGTCGATTTCATCAAACACGCCTGCGCGGGCCGCGGCAGCACGCGCCTGGAGACGGACATAAAAAAACCGCCAGCGCGAACGCTGGCGGTTTTTCCGGCGGACGCCGCCCGGGGGCGGCGAGGCCATGAAGCGGAATTAACGCTTCGAGAACTGCTTTGCGCGGCGTGCCTTGCGCAGACCAACCTTCTTACGCTCGACTTCACGTGCATCGCGCGTGACGAAGCCTGCGTTCGACAGCGACGGCTTCAGCGTCGCATCGTAGTCGATCAGTGCACGGGTGATGCCGTGGCGCACTGCACCTGCCTGACCCGTTTCGCCGCCGCCGTTGACGTTGACCTTGATGTCGAACGTCTGGCCGTGGTTCGTGAGTTCCAGCGGTTGACGCACGATCATCAGCGACGTTTCGCGCGAGAAGTAGTCAGCGATGGGCTTGCCGTTGACGATGATGTCGCCCTTGCCAGCCTTGATGAAGACACGTGCGACTGCGCTCTTGCGGCGGCCCGTACCGTAGTTCCAGTTACCGATCATGTGGGCTCCCCTTAGATCTCGAGCGCCTTCGGCTGTTGCGCCGAATGCGGATGCGTAGCTTCAGCGTAGACCTTCAGCTTCTTGATCATCGCGTAGCCGAGCGGGCCCTTCGGCAGCATGCCCTTGACCGCCTTCTCGAGCGCGCGGCCCGGGAAGCGTTCTTGCATCTTGCCGAACGTCGTTTCATAGATACCGCCCGGGTAACCCGAGTGACGGTAGTACTTCTTGTCCAGAGTCTTGTTGCCCGTGACCTTCAACTTGCTTGCGTTGATGATGATGATGAAATCACCAGTGTCGACGTGCGGGGTGAACTCAGGCTTGTGCTTGCCGCGCAGACGGCGTGCCACTTCGCTGGCAACACGGCCGAGAACCTTATCCGTCGCGTCAATCACGTACCATTCACGCGTCACCTCATGGGCTTTTGCGGAAAACGTCTTCATGATCGATCCAAAAAAATTGCTTAGCCCGATGTGTTCTTCCTGCTTGTCTGTGTGCGCTTCGAGGCGCGGTGCAGGCTCTCCCTGTTCTTTTTCCGTGGGCATGAATGCGGAAAAGCCCTGAATTATAAAGGAAATACGACAAGGCGGTCAAAGGGAATCCACTTCCCGTGTCCATGGCGGCCGAAATGGGCCAAAATCCGTTCGTGCCCCGACAAGCCAGGCGAACCGAGCGCCCGGGGAGGCACCCATCGACGCGCGGCACATGACCATCCCGCGCCAGACCGGCCGAATCTGGAAAACAACAAACAAGCATGATGAATCAACGACTTACGCCCTTCCTTGCAGCCGCACTGCTGGCCGCCGCGGCGCCCGCCGTCGTCGCCCGCACCGACTGCGAAGCCAAGCTCGACGCACTCGATACACGCATTACCGAAGCCCGCGCCGCCCATGCCGAGGATCGCGTCGCCCGCCTGCGCGCGGTGCGCGAACGCGTCCGCCACTTCTGCGCGCGCGGGCACGGCCATGCGTCGGCCGTCCACGCACCGGCACCCGACGCACGCTCGCCCGGCACGGCGCCCGGCCCGACCGCGCAGCCGGCCGCCAAGCAACCGGCGTAACGATGCCGGGGCGCGCAAGCCGTACGCCGATGTTTGCATGGGACGAAAAAAAGCCCGAACGGCTGGTTCGGGCTTAATCCACCATAGGAGGAGGGTGGAGGAGACATTCGGAGGTTGCCGCAGCGCGACAACCAATGAGGCTCATTATACGAACGCGTCGCCGGCTGCACAAGAAAATTTACATTACGAAATCAAACACCATAATGCGGAATATTTCGCACCGCGTTTGAAAAATCCGCCTTCCCCTTTGAAATCAATCACTTGATCGCACACGGCAGGGCCGAAATTCGCCTCCGATTAGAGCAAAACCCCTAAATGCGACGGGGAATTGGCCGTCCGGCGCACCGCTCGCGCCGTTCCGGCATTGCGCGTCGTGCAGCGCATCAGCCGGCCGTTGCGCAGCGGGCTACAATGCCGGATCGAATCCGAATCAGGCAACGCTGGAGTGCAAGCATGGAATGCAAAGTAAGCTGGATGGGCCAGGACAGCATGGCGTTTTCCGCCGAGACCGGCAGCGGCCACCTCGTCACGATGGATGGCGCGCCCGAAGGCGGCGGCCACAACCTCGCGCCGCGCCCGATGGAAATGGTGCTGCTCGGCACCGGCGGCTGCACGGCCTATGACGTCGTGCTGATCCTGAAGAAGAGCCGCCAGGAAGTCAGCGGCTGCTCGGTTACGCTGAAGGCCGAACGCGCGAGCGAAGATCCGAAAGTGTTCACGAAGGTGCACTTCCACTTCACCGTCACGGGCCGCAACCTGAACCCGTCCACGGTTGAACGCGCGATCAACCTGTCGCACGACAAGTATTGCTCCGCGTCGATCATGATCGCGAAGACAGCCGAACTCACGCATTCGTTCGACATCGTCGCCGGCTGAACCCACGGCGAGCGCGCATGAAAAAAGGGCCGGCGCTCCGTGGGGAGACGCCGGCCCTTTCGCATTCGAGCGGCAAAGCAGGCCGATAAGCCGGATTCTGTGCACGCTGCGCGCCGAAGCACGCAACGCGTGGCAGCCATTCCTCTAGGCGCGCCATTGCTGACGCGCTCAAGCTTCCTACCCGCAGACGAGACGGGGGCCCCGTCCTGCATCCGAAAATGCGCGCCTGCCTACTTGGAATTGCTCCGGGTGGAGGTTACCGTGCCGGCGAACGTCGCCGTCGCCGCGGTGCGCTCTTACCGCACCGTTTCACCCTTACCTGATCCCGGCTTGCGCCGGGCCATCGGCGGTTTGCTTTCTGTTGCCCTGTTCCGCGTGTCGCCACGGATGGCCGTTAGCCATCACCCTGCCCTGTGGAGTCCGGACTTTCCTCGCCCCCGCGCGCCCGAAGGCGGCGAGGCCGCGACTGCCTAGCCTGCTTTGCGACGCGCATTCTAGCACTGCGCGCCGCGGGCCGCATGGAGTCGGGCTCACGCGGCGGTGCTAAAGGTCACGCCAGTTTCCAGCCGATCGTCTCGCCGGCTCGCAGCGGCACGACGGGCGTATCGCCCGCGAAGATCTCGCGTGGCAGTTCCCATGCCTCGCGACGCAGCGTGACCGTCTCGGCGCTGCGCGGCAGCCCGTAGAAATCGGCGCCGAAGAAGCTCGCGAAGCCTTCCAGCTTGTCGAGCGCGCCGGCGTGATCGAACGCTTCCGCATACAGTTCGAGCGCGTGCAGCGCCGTGTAGCAGCCCGCGCAGCCGCACGCGGTCTCCTTCGCGTCGCGCGCATGCGGTGCGCTGTCGGTGCCCAGGAAGAAGCGCGGGTTGCCCGACGTCGCGGCCTCGACCAGTGCAACGCGATGCGTCTCGCGCTTCAGCACCGGCAGGCAGTAGTAGTGCGGGCGAATCCCGCCGACGAACAGCGCGTTGCGGTTGTAGAGCAGGTGATGCGCGGTGATCGTCGCGCCGAGCAGGCCGGGCGCCGCGTCCGCGTCGCGCACGTAGTCGGCCGCGTCCTTCGTCGTGATGTGTTCGAACACGACCTTCAGGCCCGGGAAATCGCGGCGCAGCGGCGTCATCACGCGGTCGATGAAGACCTTCTCGCGGTCGAACAGGTCGATCGACGCATCGGTCACCTCGCCGTGCACGAGCAGCGGCATGCCGGTTTCCTGCATCGCCTCGAGCGTCTTCGCGCATTTCGCGAGATCGGTGACGCCGTGGTCGGAATTCGTCGTCGCGCCTGCCGGATACAGCTTCACGCCGTGCACGAAGCCGCTTTCGCGCGCGCGGCGAATCTCGTCGGGCGGCGTGTTGTCGGTCAGGTACAGCGTCATCAGCGGTTCGAACGTCATCCCGGCCGGCAGCGCCGCGAGGATGCGCTCGCGATAGGCCTGCGCCTGCGCGGTGGTCGTCACCGGCGGCTTCAGGTTCGGCATGACGATGGCGCGGCCGAACTGGCGCGCGGTGTGCGGCAGCACGGCGGCGAGCATGTCGCCGTCTCGCAGGTGCAGGTGCCAGTCGTCGGGACGGGCGAGCGAGAGCGTCGCCGGGGAGGAAGCGTTCGAGGCAGTCATAGGAGGCGTCGTGAGGAACGGGCTGGCCATCGGCGGGGCCGGAACGCGCGTGCGCGGGCCGACTGACGGCAAACCGCAACACGGGGCCTTCGGCCGGCGGAATCCGCTTTTTACCGCTCAGGGCTCGGTGATATGCTAGAAGCCGCATTGTACCGGGGTTCGCCCGGTTCGTTACCCCCCGCCTCAGCCTGCTGCCCCAAGTAAAATGTGCCAACTCTTAGGAATGAACTGCGCCGCGCCGACGGACGTCACATTCTCCTTCACAGGTTTCGCGGCCCGGGGCGGCCTCACCGATCACCATGCCGACGGCTGGGGCATCGCGTTCTTCGAAGATAAAGCCTGCCGCCTGTTCATCGATCACCAGGCCTCGGCCACGTCGCCGATCGCCGAAATGGTGAAGCGCTACCCGATCAAGTCCAAGAACACGATCGCGCACATCCGCAAGGCGACGCAAGGCCACATCCTGCTCGAGAACAGCCATCCGTTCATGCGCGAGCTGTGGGGCCGGCACTGGATCTTCGCGCACAACGGCGACCTGCAGGACTACGCACCGGACATGGACGGCAGCGTCTACCATCCGGTCGGCACGACCGACAGCGAACAGGCATTCTGCGTGCTGATGCAGGGGCTGCGCGAAGCGTTCCCCGGCGCGCAGCCGCCGTTGCCCGAACTGTTCGAGCGCGTCGGCGAGCTGACGCGCGGCATCACCGATCACGGCGTATTCAACTTCCTGATGTCGAACGGCCAGGCGCTGTTCGCGCATTGCTCGACGCGGCTGCACTACCTCGTGCGGCGCTGGCCGTTCTCGACCGCGCACCTCGTCGACGAGGACCTGTCGATCGACTTCGCGAAATACACGACGCCCGAGGATCGCGTCGCGGTGATCGCGACGCAGCCGCTCACCGACAACGAAGTCTGGACCGCGTTCGAGCCGGGCGAGCTGATCATGTTCCAGTGCGGCGACGTCGCCGCGCGGATGCGGATCCCGGTGCCGGAGCGCGTGCTCGAGAAGCTGCGCAATCCGTCGCTCGACGCGTCGGCATCGGCGCCGCGCGACACGCGCGAGGTGCTCGCGACCGCCGCCGAAGTCGATTCCGACGACGCGATCGACTTCTGAGCGTCCGGCGCGCCAGCGCCCTCCTCCTTTCACCTTTTCGCCGCGGCACCGCACGTCGATGGCCCACCGCGTCCAATCGCGGCGGCGGCTTCGTGCGCAAGCGACTCGGTAACGCTCACCGTCGCAACAAATCGCCCTCCCCTGCGCCGACTGCGTTTCATCGCGACCACAGTCCGGCACATCGAAGCGACGCCGCACAACACTTTTCGGATTTGATTTATTTTCAATTTAAAACAAATCGAAAACCAAAATACGGCGGCGGTATTCAGATAATCCGGCAACCGCATTTTAACGCACCAATCCGGCACAAACCGTGCGGCACCTCACCGAGCCAGCAGCCGCTGATTTGCATCACCCAAGCCCGCCAAGACCCTATACAGCAAGGCTTTCAGTTCGATTCATCGCACAACCAAAAAATACCCGATGAAAACAGCATGATTGCCGCATTTGTTAGATTCCCGACAATCGATCACTCGCCCGATCAATAGACTCCGCCCATCCTCGGTGTAACGAATTGCGATTCGCGGAGAAACGGCCACGGCCGCCGCACACCCATTCACGCCATTCTCCACCGCGGATTGCGATTTCACCGCGCCGCGGTGAAAACCACATCAAAACAAGAGAGAGGGGCTTGTCGTGAATCATTCATTTCGATCGATATGGAGCGAGACCACCTGCTGCTGGGTCGCGGTTGCGGAAACGGCACGGGCGCGCGGCAAGCGCCCGGGCAGCGCGTCCGGCACGAGCCGCCGCGCCGCTCACGCGGCAACGCACCGGACCTCGCTTCGCATCGTGGCATTCGGCGCGTTGCTCGCCGCGCTGTCGGCCGGCTCCGCGCATGCGTCGACCTGCGGCGGCGGCACGGCCGTCGCGAACGGCGGCACCTGCGCGCCCGGCAGTTTCAGCCCGACCGTCAACGACAACCTGGCAGGCTCCGCCACCGTCTCCGGCGGCGACACCGTCGGCGTGTCGGGCGCATGGACCGGCGCCGGCGGTGACCCGGGCTACACGCTCACGCCGATCGGCAGCACGACCATCGTGTCGGGCAACCCGACCCAGCCGCTGCTGTCGCTGGGCGGCAAGACGCACAGCGTCAGCACGCCCGACTCGATCACCGGTACCCACACGACCGTCGCGACCTACGACTCGTCCGCGTTCTCCGCGTCGACGGCCGGCGCGACCGAGGTGCCCGTCTACCATGACGTGAACGGCGATCAGTATGTGAACGCGCGCATCGGCACCGTCACCGCCACCGGCGGTACGCTCAACGTGTCGATCGGCAATGCGGCGAACGCGCCCGATGCGGCCGGCAACGCGATCTCGATGGCCGCGAAGGGAACCGACCTGACCTTCGCGGACGGCAAGGGCGCCACGACCAGCACCGTCAACTGGAACTCGCGCAACCAGATCCGCTTCACCACCGGCGATTACGTGGCGGACGGCGGCGCCATCGGCAGCCGCCAGCTCGACGTGCCGGCCTACGCGGGCACCTTCACCGCATTCGACGGCAGCACGTGGAAGGTCACCGACGCCGCCTCACTCGCCGCGTACAACGACTTTCTCGTGCGCTCGGTGCAAAGCGGCGCGCTCGGCTCGCAGGCCGCCTACGACAGTGCGCTCGGCCAGGCCGTCACGTTCTCGCAGCAAACCTTCCAGTATCAGAACAACGTGTCCCCGGGCGACAAGAACACGTTGCCGATCGGCTTCCTGTCGGCGATGCACGGCACGGGCGCGAACGCGACGCTGCACATCGGCACGGACGGCCAGATCGACTTTCGCGGCGTCAACACGATCGTCCCGAGCTCGGCCGTGCTCGCGGAAAACGGCGCGCACTTCATCAACGACGGGCGCCTGTCGGGCGACTTCACGCTGGTGCGCCTGCTGAGCGGCGCAAGCGGCGTCAACAACGGCGTGATCTCGTCCGGATACGCGTCCGGCGACGACTTCGACACGAGCGGCAGCACGCCGCCGAACAACTTCAACTTCCATGCATACACCGAAGGCAACGGCGTATTTGCGAACGGCACGGGCACGTCGTTCGTGAACAACGGCGTGATGAACGTCGGCGCATGGACGCTCGACGGCAACCAGCCGGACCTGCAGAACTACGCGGTCGCCGCGACAGGCGGCGCGACGGCATCGAACGCCGGCACGATCAACGTCGGCGTCAATGCGACGACACTCGACAGCCAGGTGATCGGCGGCCTCGTCGACGGCGGCAGCTTCACGAACCAGGCCGGCGGCACGATCTACCTCGGCCGCTCGGCGCAGTACGCGCCCGGCGGATCGGCAAACGACGTCGCGCTCGCCGCGCACGCGTACGGCATCCTGCTCGGCAATTCCGGCACCGCGAGCAATCTCGGCACGATCGTGATCGGCTCGCAGACGCAGAACGGCGCCGCGATGGCGAGCATCGGCTCGGCGGCCGGCACGCTGAGCAACGCGGGCGCGATCGTCGTCGACGGCGCGGCGTCCGGCACGCCGCTCGCCAACGTCGGCATGCTCGCGGCCAACACGGCCGCGACCGTGACCAACACCGGCACCATCACGCTGAACGGCGTCAACGGCATCGGCATCAGGGTCGTCGGCAACGGCACGACTGCGACGGCGGCGACCTCGACCGGCACGATCAACGTGGCCGGCGGCCTCGATCCCGCATCGGGCACACGCAACTACGGCGTATGGGCCGAGGGGCCGCTCGCGAAAGCGACGCTCGACGGCGCACTCAACCTGACGGGCACCGGCGCGATCGGCGCGCACGCGCGCTCGGGCGCGACGATCGACGTCGGCGCCAATGCCGTGCCCGCCTTCAAGTCGGGCACCAACCAGATCGGCTTCTACGCGTATGGCGCGGGCTCGAAGATCAACGTCGCCGCGCAGCACCTCAGCGTCGACACCGACGATTCGACGCTGTTCCGCGTTGCGGGCGGCGCAGCCTACACGGGCGCGTCGACGGCCGGCACGCTGACGACCGACGTCAACGGCCAGCGCGCGCACGGCGTGCTCGCGACCGACGCCGGCACCGTGCTGTCGACCGGCAACGCGATCTACAACGTCAACGGCGCGAACGGCATCGCGATCGCGGTCGAAGGCGGCGCGCAAGGCACGATCGACGCCGGTGCGACGATCAACCTGAACGCGGCCGGTGCGATCGCCGGAGTCGTCGACGGCCAGGCGCACGACCTCGCCGGTGCCAATGCCGGTGCACCGGTCGCGACGACGCTCACCAACGACGCCGCCGTCACGTCATCGACGGCCGGCGTGACGGGCTTCGTCGCGCAGAACCTCGGCACGCTCGCGAACCGCGACACGGTGCTGCTGACGGGCGCCGGCTCGACGGGCGTCGTGATCGGCGCACTCGGCACGGTGAACAACGCGTCGACGATCCGCGTATCCGACGGCACCGGCGCGCTCGTGCAGGGTGCGTCGGCGACGCTCGCCAACGCAGGGCTGATCGAAGCCGACGACGGCATCGCGGGCGTGCACCTGACGGGGGCCGGCGCATCGGTCGCGCTGTCGGGCACCGGCACCGTGAGCGCGAACGGCAGCGCCGACGGCGTGCTGATCGACTCGACCGTCACGGGCGGCGGGCTCGCGGCCGGCGCGACGTCGATCGCGGTCGGCGGCTCGGGCAAGGGGATCGACAACCAGGGGACGAACGCGACGATCACGCTGGCCGGCACGCAGATCGGCACGACCGGCAGCGGTGCCGACGGCCTGTCGTCGACGGGCGCCGGTGCACGCATCGCGGCCGATGCGGCGACCGTCGTCCGGACCACCGGCGACAACGCACGCGGCTTCTTTGTGTCGGGCGCGGATTCGACGCTGGCAGCCAACGGTACGACCGTCACCACGACCGGCGCGGGTTCGGCTGCAATCGTGACGAACGGTGGTGCGACCGCGCTGCTGTCGGGCGCGAAGATCACGACGGCCGGCGCGACCGCCGACGGCCTCGTCGCGCAGAACGGCGGCCGCATCGGCGATACGGGCTCGACGATCGCCAGCACCGCCGGCAACGGCGCCACCGCCGACAGCGGCGGCGTGCTCGCGTTGACCGGCACGACGCTCAAGGGCGCGACGGCCGGTGTGCTGACCTCCGATACGCTCGCAAACGGCGCGACGAGCTCGGTGCTCGTCGACGGCGGCAGCGTCACGTCCACCACCGGGCCGGCCTTCGCCGCGCGCGGCGGCACGGCCGACATCGCCGTGCGCAACGGCACGGTCGTGACGGCCGGCAACGGCACGCTGCTCGACCTGTCGAACGGCAGCCACGCCACCTTCACCGCATCGGCCGTGAACCTGGCCGGCGACATCGTCTCCGACGCATCGAGCACCGGCAACGTGCTCCTCGCGAACGGCACGACGCTGACCGGCAAGATCGATCCGGTCGCACTGACCGTCGACAACACAAGCACGTGGCGCATGACGGGCAGCTCCGTGCTGAGCAGCCTGAACAACGCGGGCCTCGTCACGTTTGCCGCACCGACCGGCTCGCCGACGCTCGCGGGCAGCTACAAGACGCTGACGACCGGCAGCTACGTCGGCAACGGCGGCACGATCGCGCTCAACACGTTCCTCGGCGCCGACGCGTCGCCGACCGACCGCGTGATCGTGAACGGCGGCGCCGCGAGCGGCACGACGGGCCTGAAGATCTCGAACACGGCCGGCACCGGTGCACAGACGAAGGGCGACGGGATTCCGGTGGTCGTCACGGCCAACGGCGGCACGACCACCGCATCGGCGTTCCAGCTCGCCGGACCCGTACAGGCAGGCGCGTACGAATACCGGCTCTATCGCGGCGGGCAAGGCGACGCGAACGGCTGGTACCTGCGCTCGCAACTCGATCCGTCGGATCCCGGCAACCCGATCCATCCGTCCGGCGGCGGTGACGGCGGCAACAACGGGAACGGCAACGGCGGCACGCTCGCGTATCGCCCTGGCGTGTCGGGTTATGCCCTCACGCCGCTGCTCAACGCCGATTACGGCTTCTCCACACTCGGCAAGCTGCACGAGCGCGTCGGCGACATCTACAACCTCGAGAAGCAGCAGCCCGGCAATCGCGACGGCGTGTGGGGGCGCATCGGCGGCCAGAGCCTCGACGCGAACGCGGGCCGCTTCGCGGCCGACGAGCGCACGTTCTTCGCGCAGTTCGGCAAGGACTGGACGCTCGACCAGGCGCCGAACGGCGGCGGCAGCACGCATGCAGGCGTGACGGCCAGCATCGGCGTGTCGAACGCGAGCTTCAGCGACATGGCGCGCGCGGATACGGCCAACCTGTCGACGTCGACGGGCTCGGTCGAGATGCATGCGCAAAGCGTCGGCGGCTACTGGACCAGGTACCTGCCCGACGGCACGTACTTCGACAGCGTCGGACAGGTCACGCACTACGGCAACCGCTATCGCGACAGCTACGGCAACGAGGCGTCGCAGAACGGCTTCGGCGTCGCGCTGTCGCAGGAAGTCGGCAAGCCGTTCGCGATCGGCGCGCTGCCGGTCGCGGTCGAGCCGCAGGCGCAGCTGATGTACCAGTACCTGAAGCTGAACGGGTTCAACGACAACGTCTCGGCGGTATCGGGCACGACGACGAACGCGCTGCGCGGCCGCGTCGGCGTGCGCATCTTCCGGCCGAACCTCCAGTCGGATGCGGGCGGCGGCGCAGCCACGCCGTACTTCACGGCCGACGTGCTGCACGACTTCCTGTCGCCAGGGCAGACCGTCGTCGGCGGCACGCCGTTCGCGACGCATCTCGGCCGCACGTGGTACGAGCTCGGCGTCGGCGTGACCGCGGGCTTCGGCAAGTCGGGCGAGCTGTATGCGAACGCGAAGATCGCGCGCAACATCGGCGGCGACTACCGGCGCGGCATCGTCGGGCAGGTCGGCTACCGGTACAGCTGGTAACGGCAGACGAAAAAAAACCGCCCGGGGCGCGACCGGGCGGTTTTCGTAACGGCGCACCTGCAGCGCCGACGAGCGCGAACGCTCAGTGCAGGATCTTCGCGAGGAAGTCCTTCGCGCGTTCCGATTTCGGATTCGAGAAGAAATCGTCCTTGCGGTCGTCCTCGACGATCGCGCCCTTGTCCATGAAGATCACGCGATGCGCGACCTTCTTCGCGAAGCCCATCTCGTGCGTGACGACCATCATCGTCATCCCTTCCTGCGCGAGTTCGACCATCACGTCGAGCACCTCGTTGATCATCTCCGGGTCGAGCGCGGACGTCGGCTCGTCGAACAGCATCGCGATCGGGTCCATCGACAGCGCGCGCGCGATCGCGACACGCTGCTGCTGGCCGCCCGACAACTGACCCGGGAACTTGTGCGCATGCGCCTTCAGGCCGACGCGGTCGAGCAGCTTCATGCCCTTCTCGTTCGCCTCGTCCTTGCCGCGGCCGAGCACCTTGATCTGCGCGAGCGTCAGGTTCTCGGTGATCGACAGGTGCGGGAACAGCTCGAAATGCTGGAATACCATCCCGACCTTCGAGCGCAGCTTCGACAGGTTCGTCTTCTTGTCGCCGACCGACTGGCCGTTCACGAGGATCTCGCCCTGCTGGAACGGCTCGAGGCCGTTCACCGTCTTGATCAGCGTGGATTTACCCGATCCCGACGGGCCGCACACGACGACCACTTCGCCTTTCTTGACCTCGGTCGTGCAGTCGGTGAGAACCTGAAACTGGCCGTACCACTTCGAAACGTTCTTGATGGAAATCATCTTGTGACCTTTTTCTGGAGACCCTTGACGAGTGCAGACGCCAACGAGCAAATCACGAAATAGCATGCGCCGGCGAACAGGACCATCTCGACGGTCGTGCCGTCGCGATCGCCGACGTTCGCAGCCGTGCGGAAGAAGTCCGCGAGACTGATCACGTACACGAGCGACGTATCCTGGAACAGGACGATCGCCTGCGTGAGCAGCAGCGGCACCATCGCGCGGAACGCCTGCGGCAGGATCACGAGGCGCATCGCCTGCGCGTAGTTCATGCCGAGCGCGAACGCGGCGTTCACCTGCCCGCGCGGCACCGCCTGGATGCCGGCGCGGATGATCTCGGAATAATACGCGGCTTCGAACAGCGAGAACGCGACCATCGCCGACGCAAGACGAATGTCGATCGTCGGCGACAACCCGAGCACGCCCTGCAGCAGCTGCGGCACGATCAGGAAGAACCACAGCAGCACCATCACGAGCGGGATCGAGCGGAACACCGTCACGTACGCTTTCGCGAACCACGCGAGCGGCTTCACGCCCGACAGCCGCAGCAGCGCCAGCAGCGTGCCCCAGACGATCCCGACCACGATCGCGATCAGCGTGATCTTGAACGTGACGATCGCGCCCGTCCACAGCGTCGGCAGCGCGCCGGGAATACTACTCCAGTCGAACTGATGCATCACTTGCCTCCGATATAGCCGGGCAGCCGCGTACGGCCTTCGATCCAGCGCATGAACGCCATCACGACGAGGTTGATGATCACGTACGCGAGCGTCACCGCGATGAACGATTCATACGTCTGCGCGGTGTAGTCGACGAGCTGGCGCGCCTGCGCGGACAGGTCGAGCAGGCCGATCGTCGACGCGACGGCGGAGTTCTTGAAGATGTTCAGGAATTCCGACGTGAGGGGCGGCACGATGATGCGGTACGCAACGGGCAGCAGCACGTAGCGGTACGTCTGCCATTGCGTGAAGCCCATCGCGAGGCCGGCGGCGCGCTGGCCCTTCGGCAGCGCGTTGATCCCCGAGCGCACCTGTTCGCACACGCGCGCGCCCGTGAACAGGCCGAGACAGATGATCGACGCGGTGAAGAACTGCGTGGCGGGCGGCAACTGCTTGATCCAGGTGCCGATCGATGCGGGCAGCAGCTCCGGTATCACGAGATACCAGACGAAGAACTGCACGATCAGCGGAATGTTCCGGAAGATCGACACGTACACGGTGCCGATCGCGGACAGCCATTTGTTCGGCACGGTGCGCAGCACGCCGAACAGCGAACCGACGATCAGCGCGATGACCCAGGCGACGAGCGACACTTCGATGGTCACCCAGAAGCCGGACATCAGCCATCCGAAATAAGTCGTCGGCTCGCCGGTCGACACGGGGCTCAGGAAGATGCCCCAGTTCCAGTGGTAAGACATGGGCAAGACTCCAGCAAAAAGAGACGGAAGAAGCGGGGCCTCTTCCGTCTCATTAGCGTCATTTCTGCATCAACGGCCCTGCGGTCAGTCGAGTGCCTTGTCGTTCGGGTTCGCGTACAGCTTCTTCATCGAATCGGACAGCGGGAAGTTCAGGTTCAGCCCCTTCGGCGGGATCGGGTTCTCGAACCACTTCGCGTAGATCTTCGCGGCTTCGCCCGACTTCTCGACTTGCGAGATCGCGTCGTCGACGACCTTCTTGAAGTCCGCATCGCCCTTGCGCATCATGCAGCCGTACGCTTCTTCCGATTGCGGCGTGCCGACGATCACCCACTCGCCCGGCTGCTTCGCCTTCGCGCGTTCGCCCGCGAGCAGCGCGTCATCCATCATGAACGCGACCGCGCGGCCCGATTCCAGCGTATTGAACGAATCGCCGTGATCCTTCGCGCTGATGATGCTCATGCCGAGCTGCTTGTCGTTGTTCATCTTGCGCAGCAGGCGCTCCGACGTCGTACCGGCGGTGGTCACGACCGTCTTGCCCTTCAGGTCCGCGAAATCCTTGACGCCCGAATCCTTCTTCGTCATCAGGCGCGTGCCGATCACGAAGATCGTGTCGGAGAACGCAGCCTGCTGCTGGCGCTCGAGGTTGTTGGTCGTCGAGCCGCACTCGATGTCGACCGTGCCGTTCTGCACGAGCGGGATGCGGTTCTGCGACGTGACCGGGATGTTCTTCACCTGCAGGTTCGGCAGGTTCAGCTTCTTCTTCACCGCGTCGACCACCTTCAGCTGGAATTCGCGCGAATAGCCGACCACCTGCTGGTTCTGGTCGTAGTAGGAGAACGGAATCGACGATTCGCGGTGGCCCAGCGCGATCACGCCCGTGTCCTTGATCTTCTTCAGCGTGCCCGTCTCCTGAGCATGCGCGCCGCTTGCGAACGCGCAAAGCGCCGCGAACATCAGGACTGCCTTTTGGTATTTCATTTTGGTCATCTCCTTGGCTAAAACCCGCGCCAGTGTATCAAAGTAATATTTTTGAAAGTACTGGTTGTTTACCGCACTACGAATCGCGCTGCGCGAAGCCTTCCTCCCGGCTTCGGGCGCCCCTTCCGGCGCCTGAATGCGCGCGCGGGCGATGCCGGATTCGGCACCGCCCGCGAGGGTTCATGCACGCAACCGGATGGATTGCGTCATGGATTGATCGTAGTCAACCGATCCGGAATCGGCAACCGCCGATCGAGGATCGCACGATCAGGGGTACAGGCCGCGCATTTCGCGCGCCATCAGGATGCGCTTGCACGCAACGATGAACGCTGCGGTACGCACCGACACCTTGTGCTCTTCCGCGACCGCCCACACGCCGGAGAACGCTTCGCGCATCACGCGTTCGAGACGGTGGTTGATCTCGTCTTCCGTCCAGAAGAAGCTCGAGAAATCCTGCACCCATTCGAAATACGACACCGTCACGCCACCCGCGTTCGCGATCACGTCCGGGATCACCAGCACGCCGTTCGCGGTCAGGATGTCGTCTGCCGCCGTCGTCGTCGGGCCGTTCGCGCCTTCGACGATGATCTTCGTGCGGATCTTCCCTGCGTTCTTCTCGGTGATCTGGTTTTCCAGTGCCGCCGGGATCAGGATGTCGGTTTCGACGGTCCAGAACTCGTCATTCGGCATCGGCTCCGCGCCTTCAAAGCCCGCGACGCCGCCCGTGCGTGCGACGTGGTCGAGCAGCTTGTTCGAATCGAGGCCGCCCGGCTGGTAGATCGTGCCCGTGTGATCCTGCACCGCGATCACCTTCGCACCCGCTTCCTGGAACAGCTTCGCCGCGATGCCGCCGACGTTGCCGAAGCCCTGCACCGCGATGCGTGCGCCTTCGATCTCGAGGCCCTTCTTCTTCGCCGCTTCGCTGCCGACGACGAACACGCCGCGGCCCGTTGCTTCCTTGCGGCCGAGCGAACCGCCGAGTGCGATCGGCTTGCCGGTCACGACGCCGGTCGACGTCTGGCCCTGGTTCATCGAGTACGTGTCCATCATCCACGCCATCACCTGTTCGTTGGTGTTGACGTCCGGCGCCGGAATGTCGGTGTTCGGGCCGATGATGATGCCGATTTCGCTGGTGTAGCGGCGCGTCACGCGCTCGAGCTCACCACGCGACAGCTTGCGCGGGTCGACGCGGATACCGCCCTTCGCGCCGCCGTACGGCACGTTCACGGCCGCGTTCTTGACCGACATCCATGCGGACAGTGCCATCACTTCCGACAGCGTCACGTCCTGGTGGTAACGCACACCGCCCTTGCCCGGGCCGCGCGACACGTTGTGCTGCACGCGATAGCCTTCGAAGTGCGCGACGGTGCCGTTGTCGAGCTCGATGGGGCAGTCGACGATCAGGATGCGCTTCGGGCGCTTCAGCGTTTCGAGCCAGCGCGACAGCGAGCCGAGATACGGCGCGACGCGATCGACTTGCTGAAGGTAGTTGCCCCACGGGCCGAGATCGTCGGCGTGCAGGTAGGACGGGATGGACTGCAATTGCGAAGACATGGATGCTCCAACGGTCAACAGGTGCGCACATTGTCGAAAAACCCGTTTTTTTTATCCAATGCCGTTTGCTTATTCGATTATGCGTTTCTTGCATGATCGCGATTTTTCGCAAATCCGCGGTCGATTTGCGCAAGAACGCACGCGATCGATCGTGCATCGCGTGCGGGAAAAATCGTGTTTCCTGGATGCGGGAGGGCCGCCGGACGGGCGCCCGGCAAGCGCCGCAAGCTCGGCGACAGCCGGCCGACCCGCGCGGTCGCGGTTAACCGCCCACGGTTAACCCGCGGTTTCGCGCAGCTCGTCGCGCACGACGTCCCACAGCGCTCGCACGAGCTTCTGGCGCGGATCGTCGCCCTGCAGCGCGAGCTTGTCGCAGTACAGCCGGATTTCCATCGTCAGCGTGAACGGGTGCGCGCCGCCACGCACCGACCGGTCGAGCCGGATCAGGCGGCCGCCGGCGACCGCATCCTCGACCGCACTGTGCGGCAGGAACGCGATGCCGTGGCCCGCGAGCGCCATCGCCTTCAGCCCTTCGGCCATGTCGGTCTCGTAGACGCGATCGAGGAACAGCGGCGTCGACGCATTCGCGACGATGACTTCCGTCATCCGGCCGAGATACGCGTTCGGCGTATACGACAGGTACGGCACGCGCGCGTCGGCCGTGCCCGGCAGCGTATAGCGCGGCCGCCCCGCGCGGCCCGGCGCGGAGAACGGGCTGATCGGCTCGCTGCCGAGGATCAGCATGTCGTAGCGCGCCGGGTCGAGCGCGACCGGATGGCTCGGGTGGTGGTAGCCCATCACGAGATCGCAGCCGCCCTCGACGAGCGACAGCACCGCGTCGTGCACGTTCAGCGCGCGCAGCCGCGTGTGGACCTGGCCCATCTTCGCTTCGATCCGCTGCAGCCAGCGCGGGAAATACGTGAGCGACAGCGTGTGCGGCACCGCGAACTCGATCGTCGGCACGGGCGCGCCGACGTGGCCGCGCAGCAGCGTGCGCGCCTCGTGCGCCTGCGACAGCATCGTCAGCGCCTGTTCGTAGAAGATCTGCCCGGCCTGCGTGAGCCGCGTCGGATAGACCGAACGATCGATCAGTTCGGTCGCGAGCCACGCCTCGAGCGCCTGGATGCGTCGCGAAAACGCCGGCTGGGACACGTGCCGCAGCTCGGCGGAGCGGCTAAAGCTGCGCGTTTCAGCGAGCGAAACGAAGTCTTCGAGCCATTTCAGTTCCATGCAGGCGGGCGCGGCGGGCGGCGGTCGGGAAGAAGCCTGCATTCTACCGGCGGGCGAGCGCGGCCGGCGGCTTGGCGGACGGCCGGCGCGCCTGCGCGGGCGGCCGCCGGCACGCCATTCGCGCGACGCCCCGCCGCCGCCCGGGCGTCGTGCGCCCGCGCCAATCGCCGCCGAACCGGTTCGGCCGGGATCGTCCCGCGCCGATGGTAAAATGCCGGATTCTCCCTCCCCTCGCTCGACCCGGCCCCAAGGCCCGCCCGATCATGTCCGACACTCGTCCCGATACGCTTTTCGCCCTCACCGCGCTTTCGCCCATCGACGGCCGCTACGCCAGCAAGACCGAAGCGCTGCGCGACTGGCTCT
The DNA here is from genome assembly GCF_005502655.1 of Burkholderia sp. 4NA327C6. Classification (NCBI taxonomy): domain Bacteria; kingdom Pseudomonadati; phylum Pseudomonadota; class Betaproteobacteria; order Burkholderiales; family Burkholderiaceae; genus Burkholderia; species Burkholderia sp. 4NA327C6. The sequence goes on from NZ_SCNZ01000013.1 coordinate 54,099, forward strand.
CCGAAGCCGCCTTCATGCGCCACCGCGTCACCGTCGAGGTGCACTGGCTGATCGCGCTGTCGCGCGCCGGCTTCGCGGAAGTCCCGCGCTTCTCCGATGCGTCCGAACAGTTCCTGCTGCAGCTCGCAGAGCGCTTCACCGCGCACGACGCCGCCCGCATCAAGGACATCGAGCGCGTGACGAACCACGACGTGAAGGCCGTCGAATACTGGCTCAAGGAATCGGTGAAGGGCCAGGAAGAACTCGAAAAGGCCAGCGAATTCATCCACTTCGCGTGCACGTCGGAAGACATCAACAACACGTCGCACGGCATGATGCTCGCCGGCGCGCGTGAGCACGTGATCCTGCCGGCGCTGCGCACGGTCTACCAGCGCCTCGTCGCACTCGCGCACGCGCACGCCGAGCAACCGATGCTGTCGCGCACGCACGGCCAGCCGGCCAGCCCGACGACGCTCGGCAAGGAACTCGCGAACGTCGCGGCCCGCCTCGCCCGTGCGATCACGCGCATCGAGAAGGTCGAGATCCTCGGCAAGATGAACGGCGCGGTCGGCAACTTCAACGCGCATCTGTCGGCCTATCCGGAATTCGACTGGGAAGCGTTCTCGCGCGACGTGATCGAGAACCGCCTGAAGCTCACGTTCAACCCGTACACGATCCAGATCGAGCCGCACGACTACATGGCCGAGCTGTTCGACGCCGTGGCGCGCGCGAACACGATCCTGCTCGACCTCGACCGCGACGTGTGGGGCTACATCTCGGTCGGCTACTTCAAGCAGAAGACGAAGGCCGGTGAGATCGGCTCGTCGACGATGCCGCACAAGGTCAACCCGATCGACTTCGAGAACTCGGAAGGCAACCTCGGCCTCGCGAACGCGACGCTGCGCCACCTCGCCGACAAGCTGCCGGTGTCGCGCTGGCAGCGCGACCTGACCGACTCGACGGTGCTGCGCAACATGGGCGTCGCGCTCGGCTACTCGCTGCTCGCGTACGACTCGCTGATCCGCGGCCTCGACAAGCTCGAAGTGAACCCGCAGCGCCTGAACGAAGATCTCGACAACTGCTGGGAAGTGCTCGCGGAGCCGGTGCAGACGGTGATGCGCCGCTACGGCATCGAGAACCCGTACGAGCAGCTGAAGGAACTGACGCGCGGCAAGGGCATCACGCGCGAAGCGCTGCAGGAATTCGTCGGCACGCTGGCGATCCCGCAGGATGCGAAGGACCGCCTGCTCGCGATGACGCCGGCGTCGTACATCGGCAAAGCCGTCGAACTCGCGAAGCGGATCGCGTAAGCACCGCCGTCGCCTGACGTAAAAAAGCCCGATGCGAAGCGATTCGCATCGGGCTTTTTGTTGCCTGCCGCAGTCCGGTCAGAACGAGATCATCCGCCCCGGGTTGAGCGCACTCATCACGCTCATCGCGGCCTTCGCGGCGGGAATCGCGATCGGCGACAGCTGGCGGCCGAGCGGAATCGCGCGATGGTCGATGCCGGTCAGCATCGAGAAATCGTCGTTGCGTCCGACGAAATCGTCACAGATCGCCTTGCCGATCCGCACCGTCTGCGCGACGCCGTGGCCGCTCCAGCCCTGCACCATGTACATCGGCACGCGGCCGTCGGTCTTGCGGCTGTCGGTCGCGCCGTTCAGCGTGAAGTCGCTGACGCCGCTCCAGCAGTAGTCGAGCGCGAACCGGCCGTCATGCTGCGGGAACACCGTGTTCAGCCGCGTGAGCAGGTACGCGTTCACGTCCGGCTGCGCCCAACAACTGCCGGTGCCCTGCCCGCCGAACAGCAGGCGGTTGCCGCGGACCGGCCGGTAATAGTCGATCTGGAACTGCGTGTCGTACACGGGCATGCCGGCCGGCAGCAGCGTCGCGACGTCGACGTCCAGCGGCGCCGTCACGCTCACGTAGGTAAAGAACGGCACCGTGGTCGCCGCGCCTTCGTCGAGCAGCCGGAACGTCGTGTTGTGCAGCGCGAGCACGACGCCGCGGCGCGCGGTGATCGTGCCGCCCGGCGTCGTCGCGACGACGCCCTCCCGTGTCTCGTCGAGCTCGAGCACCTCGGTGCCCTCGAACAGCGCGCCGCCGTTCAGCCGGAAGCCGTGCACGAGGCCGCGCACCAGCGCGAGCGGATGAATCTGCCCGCCGAGCGCGTCGATCGCCGCGCCGTGGTACAGCGCCGAGCGCACGTAGTCGTCATGCAGCTGATGGCGGCCGACGAGCGTCACGCCCGCGTCGCCGAGATGGCGGCGTGCATCCGCGCCGTCCAGCAACGCGCTCATGTGGCCCGGGTGGACCGCCGCGGTAATGTGGCCGCACTTGCGATCGAGTTCGAGCGCGTAACGTGCGCCGATCGCATCGATCAGGTCCATCGATTCGGCCGACGCAAAGCGCCACAGCCGCTTCGCGTCGTCGTGCGACAGGTAGTCGATCATGTCGGCGGCTTCCCAGCGCGCGAGGCCAGGCGTCAGTTGGCCGCCGTTGCGGCCCGATGCGGCCGAGCCGACGTGATGCTTGTCGACGAGGATCGTGTCGACGCCCGCTTCCGCGAGATGCAGCGCGGCCGACGCGCCTAGCAGTCCCGCGCCGATCACGAGCACGTCGCAGACGGCATCGTGCGCGAGCGGCGCGCTGTTCGCGTGACGCGACAGCGACGCCTCGTACCAGTTCGCCGGGCGCTCGCCGTCGTAGCGGGCCGGGTCGCACCAGTTCCAGTTGTCTTTTTCGATGTTCAGTTGCGTTTGTTCGAAACGCGATTCGCCCTGGATCAGGGGTGTGTTATCGGAAGTCATGATTGCACTTGCATGGTCTTGGGCCGCCTGTCGAAGAGCCTTCTGGCTTCGCGGGTGGGGCAGCCGGTTCCACATGGGTGTCAACGAGAAAAGAGGCGCGATGGCCCGTGTTGACGGCGGGCACGCTCGTGCCGCCTGGATCCCGGACTGTGCGAAAGCACGTCTTGAAAGGTGCCGGGACACCCAATTTCTACACCGCAGAAATAATTCTACAGTGTAGAATAAGCTTTCGTCAAGTTTACAGCCGGTGTCGCACCGGCACGCCAGCCCGCATCGATGAAAGACAAACCCGCCCAGGGCCCGCGCGGCCTCGACAAGGATGCGATCGTCGCGGCCGCACTCGCGCTGCTTGAAGACGTCGGCGAAGCCGCGTTCAGCGTGCGCAAGCTCGCGCAATCGGTCGGCTGCGACCCGATGAGCGTGCTGTACCACTTCAAGTCGAAGGAAGGCCTGAGCCGGGCGATCGCGAATGCGCTGTCGCGCTCGCTCGTGCCGGTCGATGCCGCGCTGCCGTGGCGCGAACGGCTGCGCGACCTCGCCCGCCAGTACCGCGCGCTCGCGCTGCGCTACCCGGCCGCGTTCGCGCTGCTGCAGCGGCACATGAGTACCGGGCCGGCCGATCTCGCGCACATCGAGGCCGTGCATCGCGCGCTGGCCGACGCCGGCATCCCGCGCGCGGCGCTGCCGTCGGTATGCGTCGGCTGGTATGCGAGCGTGATCGGGCTGGCCGCGGCCGAAGCCGGCGGCCTCACGCGCGCCGCGAACGACGTCGAGCTCGCGGAGATGGAAGCGTTGTCAGACACCGCGCATCCGCTCGTCAAGGCGGCCGCCCCGCTCTATGCGCAGCTCGATCCGGCCGCCGTGCACGACACGATGCTCGACGTGCTGCTCGACGGCATCGCGAAGCAGGCACGCGCGGCGTGACCGGCTCGGGACCGACGAGCCGCCAACGAAAAAGGCGCCCGAAGGCGCCTTTTTCATGACGATTGCCGCGAACCGCGCTCAGTGCTGCTGCGCGATGCCGATCTTCAGCATGACCTGATCGACGATCTGTTCGGGCGTCAGCTCGATGCTGACCTCGATCGCTTCGTCCGGGCCCGGCTCCTCGAGCGTGTCGAGCTGGCTCTTCAGCAGCGACGGATCGAAGAAATGGCCGGTGCGGCTCTTCAGGCGCTCCTGCAACACCTCGAACGAGCCCTTCAGATACACGAACCGCACGTCGGTGTCGGTGCCGCGCAGCACGTCGCGGTACGACCGCTTCAGCGACGAGCACGTGAACACGGCCGTTTCGCCCGCGCGCTGCTTTTCCTCGATGGCCGCGCGGATCGTGCGCAGCCACGGCCAGCGGTCTTCATCGGTCAGCGGAATGCCGTTGTGCATCTTTTCCTTGTTCGCCGCGCTGTGAAACGCGTCGCCATCGGTATAGCTGCACGACAGGCGTTCCGCCAGCATTTCGCCGATCAGCGACTTGCCCGCGCCCGACACGCCCATTGCGATCAGAATCATTGACTACCCCTTGTTACAGAACCAAGCTCAGCAGCAGCGTAAAGCTCAGACCGAGCACCGAGATGATGGTTTCGAGCAGCGACCAGGTCTTGAAGGTCTGGCCCACCGTCATCCCAAAATATTCCTTGATCAGCCAGAAGCCGCCGTCGTTCACGTGCGAGAAGATCAGCGAGCCCGAGCCCGTCGCGAGCACGAGCAGCTCCGGCCGGACCGACGCGCCCGACGCCGCCGCGATCGGCGCGACGATGCCGCAGGCCGTCGTCATCGCGACCGTCGCCGAACCCGTCGCGAGACGCATCAGCGCCGCGACGAACCAGCCGAGCAGCAGCGGCGACAGGTTGGCGTGCTTCGCGGTCTCGACGATCTGCTGCGAGATCCCGCTGTCGCGCAGGACGCCGCCGAAGCCGCCGCCCGCGCCGACGATCAGCGTGATGCCGGCGATCGGCGCCAGGCACTCGCTGCAGAACTTCTGGATCTGGTCGCGGTTGAAGCCCTGCTTCGCGCCGAAGGTCCAGAAGCTGACCAGCACGGCGATCAGCAGCGCGACGTCGGAGTTGCCGGCGAAGCGCAGCAGGTTGTTCGGCAGCGACTTCGGCGTGAACACCAGGTCGGCCCAGCTGCCGACCAGCATCAGCACGACGGGCAGCAGGATCGTGAACAGCGTGATGCCGAAGCTCGGCAGTTCGCGCTTGCGGCCGTCCGTGTTCGTATCGACGAACTGCGCGGCGAGCGGATTGTTTTCCGGCAGCTTCACGAACTTGGAGATCGTCAGCGCGAACAGCGGGCCCGCGATGATCGCGGTTGGCACGCCGACGACGAGGCCGAGCGCGATCGTCTTGCCGATGTCGGCGCCGTATTGCTGGACGGCCAGCAGCGCGGCCGGGTGCGGCGGGATCAGCCCGTGCACGACGGACAGGCCGGCCACCATCGGCAGGCCGACGACGAGCAGCGACTTGCCAGTGCGCTTCGCGACGTTGAACGCGATCGGGATCAGCAGCACGAAGCCGACTTCGAAGAACACCGGCAGGCCGACGATGATCGCGACGAACATCATCGCCCAGTGGATGTTCTTTTCACCGAACCAGTCGATCAGCGTGGTCGCGATCCGTTCGGCGCCGCCCGATTCGGCCATCATCTTGCCGAGCATCGTGCCGAGGCCGACGACGATCGCGATGTGGCCGAGCGTACCGCCGGTGCCCGTCTCGAACGACTTGACGATCTTGTCCATCGGCATGCCGACGACCAGGCCCAAGCCGAGCGAAACGATGATCAGCACCAGGAACGGGTAGATCTTGAAGCGCGCGATCATCAGGATCAGCGCGGCAATCGCGATCAGCGTGAATACGAGCAGCATGCTGCCTTGGACAGCCCCCATGTGGCACTCCTCCTAGAATTGTTCGAACCGGGCGAGTTGTTGCGAGTATGCCCGGCTATGCAGGTCTCCGAAACACGGGGGGTACCCACCCCGTCAGGACGCTGAATTTTACTTATCTTTACGGTCCACGGATAGAACCGGTTCCATCAGCAAAAACCCTCGGCAAAACAAGCACTAAGGCTCGCTTTCCGAGGGTTAAGGGCCTGTTCGCGCCAGTAACGGGCCCTTCTGGCGGCCAGCGCGACGAATGATTGCTCCATAAACGGGGGAACGAGCCTCTCCGCCCACATTGCGGCGTCGTTCGTCGCTTGTTTGGCTCGGCCAAACGGCGCTCCTCACTCCTTGCACGCGCCCAAAGGAAGTCCCCTTGGGGGACGGGCGGAGAGGCTCGTTCGCAAGCCCGTTACTGGCGCGAACAGGCCCTTATCATCTCGTACAAGTCTTAACGGGGAAGCTGGCTCGCGGCTTGCGCCAGGCGCGTGACTTCGGCCCAGTCCTGCGCGGCGAGCGCGGCTTTCGGCGTGAGCCACGAGCCGCCGACGCACACGACGTTCGGCAGTTTCAGGAAATTCGGCGCCGTTTCGACCGTGATGCCGCCGGTCGGGCAGAACTTCAGCGCCGGGAACGGGCCGTGGAACGCCTGCAGCATCGGCACGCCGCCCGCCTGCTGCGCGGGGAAGAACTTCACGATCTCGTAGCCGAATTCGAGCGCCTGGATGATGTCGCTCGGCGTCATCACGCCCGGCAGCAGCGGCAAGCCCGCGTCGAGCGACGCGAGGTGCAGCTCCTTCGTCAGGCCCGGCGACACGCCGAACTTCGCGCCCGCGCGCTTCGCCTGCTCGCAATGCTCGGGCTTCGTGATCGTGCCGACGCCGACGACGATGTCGTCCGCGAGCTGGCTGGCGCGCTGGATCGCCTCCAGGCCGGCCGGCGTGCGCAACGTGATCTCGAGCACCTTCACGCCGCCTGCGTGCAGCGCACGCGACACGTGTTCGCCCTGCTCGACCGAGTCGAATGCGAGCACCGGAATGACCGGGCCCAGCTTCACGATTTCAGCAATCGTCTTCATTGAATTGGCTCCTTGAAATTCATGCGGCGACGTGGGCGGCCGTTTCGCCGACCAGCGCGCCAAAAACCGATGCGCCCTGCTCGGCCGGCGCGGCGGCCGCGCGGAACACGCCGAACAGTTCACGCCCGAAACCGACCTCGTTCTCGGCCTGGTGCAGCGGCTGCGCGACCGGGCGCGCCTGCCACTCGGCGGCGTCGACCTCGATGTCGAGCACGCCGGCTTCCGCGTCGATCACGAGCGTATCGCCCGTCTTCACCTTGCCGAGCGGGCCGGCCAGCAACGCTTCCGGCGACACGTGGATCACGGCCGGCACCTTGCCCGACGCACCCGACATGCGGCCGTCGGTGACCAGCGCGACGTGGAAGCCCTGATCCTGCAGCACGCCGAGCAGCGGCGTCAAACGGTGCAGCTCGGGCATGCCGTTCGCGCGGGCGCCCTGGAAGCGCACCACCGCGACGAAATCGCGCTTCAGCTCGCCGCGATCGAATGCTTCCTGCACGGCTTCCTGCGAATCGAACACGATCGCGGGCGCCGTCACCTTGCGGTGCTCGGGCGCGACCGCCGAAATCTTGATCACGCCGCGGCCGAGGCGGCCCTGCATCAGGCGCAGGCCACCGTCCGGCTGGAACGGGTCGCGAATGCCGCGCAGCACCTTCGTGTCGTGGCTCTCGGCCGCGCCGTCGACCCACGTCAGCTTGCCGTCGATCAGCTTCGGCTCCTTCGTGTAGTGCGCGAGACCCTTGCCGGCGACCGTCGTCACGTCCTCGTGCAGCAGCCCGCCTTCGAGCAGATTGCGCACCAGGAACGCGACACCGCCCGCCGCGTGGAAATGGTTCACGTCGGCCTTGCCGTTCGGGTAGATCTTCGCGAGCAGCGGCACGACCGCCGACAGTTCGTCGAAATCGTTCCAGTCGATCAGGATGCCGGCCGCGCGCGCAATCGCGACGAGGTGCAGCGTGTGGTTGGTCGAGCCGCCCGTCGCGAGCAGCGCGACGATCCCGTTGACGATCGCCTTCTCGTCGATCACGTGACCGATCGGCGTGTAGTGGCCGCGCTCGACGGTCAGGTCGAGCACGCGGCGCGCGGCCTCGGCCGTCAGCGCGGTACGCAGCGGTGTGTGCGGATGGACGAAAGCCGAGCCCGGCAGGTGCAGGCCCATCAGCTCCATCAGCATCTGGTTGCTGTTCGCGGTGCCGTAGAACGTGCAGGTTCCGTGGCCGTGATACGCGGCCGATTCGGCTTCGAGCAGCGCGTCGCGGCCGACCTGGCCGGTCGCGAACTGCTGGCGGATCTTCGCCTTGTCGTCGTTCGACAGGCCGCTCGTCATCGGGCCGGCCGGCACGAAGATCGTCGGCAGGTGGCCGAACTGCAGCGCGCCGATCAGCAGGCCCGGCACGATCTTGTCGCAGATGCCGAGGCAGAGCGCCGCGTCGAACATGTTGTGCGTGAGCGCGATGGCCGTGCCCATCGCGATCGCCTCGCGCGAGAACAGCGACAGCTCCATCCCCGGGTTGCCCTGCGTGACGCCGTCGCACATCGCGGGCACGCCGCCCGCGAACTGCGCGACGCCGCCGTTCTCGCGTGCGGCCGCCTTGATGATCTCGGGGAAATCCTTGTACGGCGCATGCGCGGACAGCATCTCGTTGTATGAGGACACGATGCCGATGTTCGGCTCGCGGATCGCCTTGATCGAAAACTTGTCGTTACCCTCGAGGCCGGCGAAACCGTGCGCGAGGTTCGCGCACGACAGCGCGCCGCGCGCCGGGAACTTGCCCTGCGCGCCGTCGATGCGCTGCAGATAGGCGGAACGGGTCGATTGGCTGCGGGCGATCACGCGTTCGGTGACCTTCGCCAGAGTGGGGTGCAGCGACGTCATGCTGGGCGCTCCTGTATGCCGGCCGACACCGGCGGTTGGAATCGTGGGGACGGTCGAACACGTCGACAGAACGAAGCCAGTCTAGTAGAAAAACTACAAGCACGCAATGTGGAATCAGTGGCCTGCAACCCTCATTCCCGCTACCAGCATAGCGATACCTAGTAAAAACCCTAACCATCCTCACTAAAAGCATTACGCCCGAGCTAGTATTTTCATGTAGATTTTCTACAATTCGATTGCGATACACTCGCTCATCCGAACCCGATTTCCGCCTGCCTCCCCATGCTGCCCCGCATTGAAGCGATCCGCACCGAGTTGCGCCCGTCCGAGCGCAAGCTCGCCGACTACATCCTCGCCGCGCCGCGCGAGGTGCTCGACCTCGCGATGACCGAGCTGTCGACGCGCGCGGGCGTCAGCCAGCCGACGATCGCCCGCTTCTGCCAGGCGCTCGGCTGCAGCGGCTTTCGCGAATTCAAGATCCGGCTCGCGCAGAGCGTCGCGCCGGGCGTGTCATCGGTCTATCGCGACGTCGAGCCCGACGAACCGGCGCCCGGCATCATCGGCAAGGTGTTCGACCGCACGATCGGCGCACTGATCGAGGTGCGCAACAGCCTGTCCGCCGGCAGCGTCGCCGAGGCGATCGGGCTGCTGTCGAACGCGTCGCGGATCGAGTTCTACGGCGCCGGCGGCTCGGGCATCGCCGCGCAGGACATCCAGCACAAGTTCTTCCGGCTCGGCGTGCCGAGCGTCGCGTATTCGGATCCGCACACGTTCTCGATGTCGTCGGCGCTGCTCGGCCCGCACGACGTGGTCGTCGCGATCTCGAACACCGGCCGCACACGCGACATCGTCGATGCCGCACGCTCCGCGCTCGCGTGCGGCGCGAAGGTCGTCGCGATCACGCAGAGCCATTCGCCGCTCGCGAAGCTCGCAACGGTGAGTCTCGCGTCGAACGTGGCGGAAGAAACGGACGTGTTCTCGCCGATGACGTCGCGGATGTCGCATCTCGCGATCGGCGACATCCTCGCGGTCGGCGTCGCGCTGTCACGCGGCCCCGCGCTGATGGAACGGGTCGGCCGTGCGAAGGAGGCGATCACGCGCCGCCGGATCGACGACGGCACGAAAGATTGAGCAGACGCCCGCGCCGATCGCGCGCACGAACCGTAAACGACAAACGGCGCCCCGCGGGGCGCCGTTGCGCATCAGGCAGCGCCGGCAACCTCGCCGGCGATGTCGCTCAGAACGGCTTGATCACGACCAGCGCGACCGCCGCGAGCATGCCGAGCACCGGCAGCTCGTTGAACACGCGATACCACTTGTCGGTGCGGCGGTTCTCGCCACGCTCGAACACCCGCAGCAGGTGCCCGCAATACGCGTGATAGACGATGAGCAGCAGCACGACCGTCACCTTCGCGTGAATCCAGCCCTGCCCCTGCCCGATGCCGATCGACAGCCAGAGCCACAGCCCGCAGGCCAGCGCCGGCACCGCGATCATCGTCATGAAGCGGAACAGCTTGCGCGCCATCAGCAGCAGGCGACGCACGGCGGCCGGATCGGTTTCCATGGCCAGGTTCACGTAGATGCGCGGCAGGTAGAACAACCCTGCAAACCACGCGGCGATCAGAACGATATGGAACGTCTTGACCCAGAGCATCGCCATCGGTTGTGTGCCTCGCTGTTTACTGGCGGCCTTCGCCGTGTCCGAGCACGACGTACTTCAGCGACGTCAGCCCTTCCAGGCCGACGGGGCCGCGTGCGTGCAGCTTGTCGTTCGAGATGCCGATTTCCGCGCCGAGGCCGAACTCGAAGCCGTCCGCGAAACGCGTCGACGCGTTGACCATCACGCTCGCCGAATCGACTTCGCGCAGGAAGCGCATCGCGCGGTCGTGATCCTCGGTGACGATCGCATCCGTGTGGTGCGAGCCGTAATGGTTGATGTGCTCGATCGCGGCGTCGAGGCCGTCGACGACCTTGATCGCGAGCACCGGCGCGAGATACTCGGTGTGCCAGTCTTCCTCGGTGGCGTCGACGAGCGGGCCGACGCCCGCATCGGCGAGCACCGCGCGCGCGGCCGCATCGACGCGCAGCTCGACCTGCTTGTCGCGATACAGCTTGCCGAGCGGCGGCAGCAGCGTTGCCGCGATACCGCTCGACACGAGCAGCGTCTCCATCGTGTTGCAGGTGCCGTAGCGGTGCGTCTTCGCGTTGTCGCAGACGGTCAGCGCCTTGGCGAGATCGGCGCGATCGTCGACGTACACGTGGCAGATGCCGTCGAGGTGCTTGATCATCGGCACGCGCGCCTCGTTGATCAGGCGCTCGATCAGGCTCTTGCCGCCGCGCGGCACGATCACGTCGACGTATTCGGTCATCGTGATCAGCTTGCCGACCGCCGCGCGATCGGCCGTCGCGACGACCTGCACCGCATCCTGCGGCAGGCCTGCCGCCTCGAGCCCTTCGCCGATCAGCTTCGCGAGCGCCGCGTTCGACTCGAGCGCTTCGGAGCCGCCGCGCAGGATCGTCGCATTGCCCGACTTCAGGCACAGCGCGGCCGCGTCGATCGTCACGTTCGGGCGCGATTCGTAGATGATGCCGATCACGCCGAGCGGCACACGCATCTGGCCCACCTGGATGCCGCTCGGGCGGTACTTGAGGTTGCTGATCTCGCCGATCGGATCGGCCAGCGACGCCACCTGGCGCAAGCCTTCGACCATCGTCTTCAATGCCTTGTCCGACAGCGTCAGGCGATCGACGAACGCGGCATCCAGCCCCTTTTCACGGGCACGGGCGACATCGCGTGCATTCGCATCCTTCAGCACCTGCGCGTCGCGTTCGATCGCGCTCGCCACGGCGTCGAGCGCCGCGTTCTTCGCCGCCGTGCTGGCGCGCGCCATCGCGCGGGAAGCGTGCCGGGCGCGACGGCCCAGGTCGGTCATGTACTGATCGATATCCATCGTGTGACTCGAGAAGCGCGCCGCGCTGGGCGGCATGAATTCGTGGGGAAGCGTGAGCGGCGGCGGCCGGAGAGCCGCGCCAGCTATCGAAACATTGTAAGCGGGTTGCGCAACGCGCGCTGAAGGCCCGAACGGGACTTAGCGTCGCACGCGCCCCGCGGTCGGCGGTCGCTCGCCGCGGGCACCGGCCACCGTCATCGCGAGCTGGAACAGCCCGTCCCACGGATCGGGCGGCGGTTCGTCCTGCGTGCGGCGCCCCGGCGTGACGGCCGTGAGCCCCTTGACCTGACGGTCGAGCTTCGCGGCAAACGCGAGCGCCTTCTCCAGCACGGCTTCGGACACGCGATTCAGCGCGGGGCCGATCAGCCGCTCGCGCGGCCCCCACACGCGGTTCTCGCGCAGCAGCGTTGCGAGCGGCTTGCCGGCCGTCGTACCGCGCTTGATCCGCAGCAGCGTGCGCAATTCCTCGACGACGGCCCACATCACGAGCACGATCGCCTCGCCCTCGCCCTTCAGCCCGTCGATCATCCGCGCGAGCCGCGCGGCGTCGCCGGCGAGCATGGCTTCGTTCAGCTTGAAGACGTCGTATCGCGCGACGTTCAGCACCGCGTCGTGCACCTGCTCGAACGAAAGTGCACCCTGCGGATACAGCAGCCCGAGCTTCTGGATTTCCTGGTGTGCGGCGAGCAGGTTGCCTTCGACGCGCTCGGCGATGAACTGCAGCGCGCGCCGCCCGTCCTCGCCGGGCGCAGCGCGCTGGCCCTGCATCGCGAGGCGCTGGCCGATCCAGTTCGGCAGTTGCGCGCGGTCGACCGGATCGATCTTCAGCGCGACGCCGCCGTTCTGCAGCGCGGTGAACCATGCCGATTTCTGCGTGGCCGCATCGAGACGCGGCAGCGTGACGAGCATCAGCGCGTCGGGGTTCGGCGTGGCCGCGAGCGTCTTCAACGCATCGGCGCCTTCCTTGCCGGGCTTGCCCGACGGAATGCGCAGCTCGATCAGCTGGCGCTCGCCGAACAGCGACATCGCCTGGGTCGCGCCGAGCAGCACGCTCCAGTCGAAGCCGCGCTCGACCGTATGCACCGAACGCTCGGTGAAGCCGGCCGCGCGTGCGGCCGCACGAATGCGGTCACACGCTTCCTGCGCGAGCAGCGGCTCGTCGCCGTAGACGGTATAGAGCCCGGCCAACCCCTTCGCGAGGTGCGGCTCCAGCGCATCAAGTCGCAGTTGCATCGATACGTGCGCCGTCGATCAGAGCGGCGGCGGCGGCAACGGCGCGCGCGGTGCGACGCCCGGTACCACGTCTTCCGGCGCCGGCGTCAGCGAATGGACGATCGCGAGACGCCGCATCAGCTGGTCGACCGCGTCGTTCTGCATGTCGCCGTAAAGGATGTCGGCTTCCTGCGCCTTCGCGTTCGTGTACTGGTCGCTGTACGTCATCGCGCGGTTCAGCGCGATCGCGCTCGGCGGGATCAGCACCGTGCCGTCCTTGCTCGTCAGCGTGTAGTTCAGCGTGTAGAACAGCGCATATTCCTGCGCGGAGCCGTACTTGTTGAGCGTCAGCGTGTTCTGCCCGCGCGATTCCCACATGCGCAGCACGGCGTCGGCGTCGTCCGCCGACTTGACGATCTTCGTGTCGCTGCCGGCCTCGACGAGGCGCACGAGACGCGCCTCCACCGGCGCCGGCGCGCCGGCGATCAGCAGGTGCTTGAACGCGTAGTCCTGCTGGCCGCGCAACTGGAAGCCGCATGCCGACAGCGCAACCGCGCTGCCGACAGCGAGCATCAAAAACGATCTGCGGATCACCTTCGCTCCTTCTGGGGTAGTCCCGACGGCCAGCGGCCGTCAGACGACGATGTTCACGAGGCGGCCCGGCACGACGACGATCTTCTTCGCCGGCTTGCCGTCGCTGAACTTCGCGAACGCGTCGTCGGCCACCGCCGCGGCTTCGATCGCCTCGCGGCTCGCGTCCTTCGCCACCTTCAGCGCGCCGCGCACCTTGCCGTTCACCTGCAGCACGAGTTCGATCTCGGCCTGCTCGAGCGCGGCCTCGTCGACCTTCGGCCACGGTGCGTCGAGCAGCGGGCCGAATTCTTCCGCGTAGCCCAGCGCCTTCCACAGCTCGAACGTGACGTGCGGCACGACCGGGTACAGCACGCGCAGCAGCACGCCGTACGTTTCACGCAGTACGCCGGGCGTCGCGCCCTTCGCGCCGTCGATCGCGTTCAGCATCTTCATCGCGGCGGAAACGACCGTGTTGTACTGCAGGCGCTGGTAGTCGAAATCGGCTTGTTTCAGCACGCTGTAGATCTCGCGGCGCAGCGCCTTGTCGGCTTCGCCGAGCGCGGCCGCATCGAAGCCCGCGCGCGCGGCGAGCGCTTCGCGGTTCGTCGCACCGAAGCTCCACACGCGGCGCAGGAAGCGGCTCGCGCCCTCGACGCCCGCACCCGACCACTCGAGCTGCTGCTCGGGCGGTGCGGCGAACATCGTGAACAGGCGCGCGGTATCCGCGCCGTACTGGTCGATCAACAGCTGCGGATCGACGCCGTTGTTCTTCGACTTCGACATCTTCTCGATGCCGCCGAGCACGACCGGCTGGCCGTCCGCGTTCAGCGTCGCGCCGACCGGGCGGCCCTTGTCGTCGTGCGTGACCGTCACGTCGAGCGGGTTGTACCAGGTCTTCTTGCCGGAAGCGTCTTCGCGGTAGTACGTCTCGTTCAGCACCATGCCCTGCGTGAGCAGGTTCTTCGCCGGCTCGCCGAACTTCACGAGGCCGAGGTCGCGCATCACCTTGGTCCAGAAGCGCGAATACAGCAGGTGCAGGATCGCGTGCTCGATGCCGCCGATGTACTGATCCATCGGCATCCAGTAGTCGGTGCGCGCGTCGACCATCGTCTCGGCGTCCGGCGCCGTGTAGCGCGAGAAGTACCACGACGAATCGACGAAGGTGTCCATCGTGTCGGTTTCACGCTTGGCTGCCGCGCCGCACTTCGGGCACGCGCAATTCAGGAACGCTTCCGACTTCGCGAGCGGGTTGCCCGAGCCGTCCGGCACGAGGTCCTCCGGCAGCACGACGGGCAGATCCTGCTCGGGCACCGGCACGTCGCCGCACGACGGGCAGTGGATGATCGGGATCGGCGTACCCCAGTAGCGCTGGCGCGACACGCCCCAGTCGCGCAGGCGCCACGTGACCTGCTTGTCGCCGAAGCCGCCGGCCTTCAGGTCGGCCGCGACCGCGTCGACCGCATCCGTATAGCGCAGGCCGTCGTACTTGCCGCTGTTCACGCAGACGGCCGTTTCCTTGTCGCCGTACCACTCCTGCCATGCGTCGAGCGAGTACTGCTGGCCTTCGGCCGAGATCACCTGCTTGATCGGCAGGTCGTATTTCTTCGCGAACGCGAAATCGCGCTCGTCGTGGCCCGGCACGCCCATCACCGCGCCTTCGCCGTAGCTCATCAGCACGTAGTTGCCGATCCACACCTCGACCGGCTCGCCGGTGAGCGGGTGCGTGACCGAGAAGCCCGTCGCGACGCCCTTCTTCTCCATCGTCGCGACGTCGGCCTCGGCGACGCCGCCGCGCTTGCATTCGTCGATGAACGCGAGCAGCTCGGGCTTGTCCTGCGCGAGGCGCGTGGCGAGCGGATGCTCGGCCGCGATCGCGCAGAACGTGACGCCCATGATCGTGTCGGCACGCGTCGTGAACACGCGCAGCAGCTTCTTCTCGCCGTCGAGTTCATACGGGAAGCCGAAGTTCACGCCGAAGCTCTTGCCGATCCAGTTCTGCTGCATGATCTTCACGCGCTCGGGCCAGCCGAGGCCGTCGAGGTCGTTCAGCAGCTCATCGGCGTACTGCGTGATGCGCAGGTAGTACATCGGGATCTCGCGCTTCTCGACGAGCGCGCCCGAACGCCAGCCACGGCCGTCGATCACCTGCTCGTTCGCGAGCACGGTCTGGTCGACCGGGTCCCAGTTCACGGTGCCCGTCTTCTTGTACGCGATGCCCTTCTCGAGCATCTTCAGGAACAGCCACTGGTTCCACTTGTAGTAGTCGGGCTTGCACGTCGCGATTTCGCGCGACCAGTCGATCGCGAGGCCCATCGACTGCATCTGGCCCTTCATGTAGTCGATGTTGTCGTAGGTCCACTTCGCGGGCGGCACGCCGTTCGCCATCGCGGCGTTCTCGGCCGGCATCCCGAATGCGTCCCAGCCCATCGGCATCAGCGTGTTGTAGCCGTTCATCCGCAGATAGCGGTACATCACGTCGTTGATCGTGTAGTTGCGCACGTGACCCATGTGCAGCTTGCCGGACGGGTACGGCAGCATCGACACGCAGTAGAACTTCGGCTTCTGCGAATCTTCCTGCGTCTTGTAGGCATCGGCTGCGCGCCAGTCGCCCTGGGCGGCGGCTTCGACGTCGGCGGGTACGTATCTCTCGTGCATGGTGTGGTTCGGACTAGGCTTTAAGCGACGCGACGGCGCGCGCGCAGGAGTGGATCGAAAATCGTGCTTGCCCGGCGGACCTGCAGGTTCGCTGTTGCGGACCTGTTCGCGGTTTCCGGGCATTTTCCGGGTAACCCGCAGCATGCCCGGGTAGCCTGGAAAATTCCGGGTTACCTGAAAAAAGCCTGCCAACCGGGAAAAACGTTGATTATACCGCCCGCGCCGGCCCATTCGACCGGTCTTGCGGCGTGCAGCCCGATCCCGTGGCGGGGACGGGCCCGCCGGCTCCGCTCAGCGGTTGACCGGCACGGCAGGCGCCGCCGCCGAACCGCCCGCCTGCGGCGGCACGTCGGTCACGAAACCGATCCGCGTGAGACCGGCGGCCTGCGCGGCGCCCATCACCTGCGCGATCACGTCGTAGCGGGTCGCGCGCGACGCGCGCAGCCTCAGCTCCGGCGGTGCGCCGCCCGCGGCGGCGGCCCGGAAGCGCGCGGGCAGCGCATCGAGCGCGACCGGTGAGTCGTCCCAATACAGCTTGCCCGCATCGTCGATCGACAAGGTGACGGATTGCGGCGTGTCGCGCGCGACGCTGGCCGCGACCTTCGGCAGGTCGAGCCGGATCGCGTGCGTCATCAGCGGCGCGGTAATGATGAAGATGACGAGCAGCACCAGCATCACGTCGATCAGCGGGGTCATGTTGATCTCCGCCATCGGCGCGGACGTCTTGTGGTGCTCGAGTCCGCCGAATGCCATGGTCGCTTCTCCGGAATGGGTACGTCAGGCTTCCTGCGCGCACACGAACACGTGCAGGTCGCGCGCGAAGCCGTCGAGCTCCTCGGCAAGCTGCCGCACGAGCCGCCCGAGGATGTTGTAGGCCAGCACGGCGGGAATCGCGACGACGAGACCGAACGCGGTCATGATCAGCGCCTCGCCGACCGGCCCCGCGACGTTCTCGATCTGCGCCTGCCCGCTCGCGGCGATGCTGCCGAGCGCGTGGTAGATGCCCCATACGGTGCCGAGCAGCCCGACGAACGGCGCGGTGCTGCCGATCGACGCGAGCAGCACCTGGCCGAATTCGAGGCGCCGCTGCGAGCGCAGCATCGCGTGCCGCAACGCGCGCAGCACGCGTTCGCTGCGCTCGACGCGCGCGGCCAGGGCAGCCGGGTCGTGGTCGTCGGCCGCATCGCGCGCGGCTTCGGCGAGCGGCACGAACACGCGCTCGCGATCGGCGCCGGCGAGCGCGGCGATGCCCGCGTCGAGCGACGACGCGCGCCAGAACGCGGCGAGCGCGCGCGGCCCCTGCCGCTTCGCACGGACCAGGAGCCAGGCTTTCATGAGGAGGAAGCACCAGCTGGCGACGGACATCGCCAGCAGCACGTAGGCAACGGCATGCGTGATCGCATCGCCGCTTTCGAGGTAGTGGACAACGCCGGTGGGTATCGCCATCGGAGTTTCCCCGTGGTATCAGCGCAGGCCGAGCACGTCCTGCATGTCGAACAGGCCGGCGCCGCGCGCCGACAGGAAGTGGACCGCGCGCAGCGCGCCCTGCGCATACGACACGCGGCTCGACGACTTGTGCGTGATCTCGATGCGCTCGCCGATCCCGGCAAACAGCACGGTGTGATCGCCGACGATGTCGCCGCCGCGCACCGCGGCAAAGCCGATCGACGACGGATCGCGCTCGCCGGTCACGCCGTGGCGGCCGTACACCGCGCACTCGTCGAGCGAACGCCCGAGCGCGCCGGCGACGGCTTCGCCCATCATCAGCGCGGTGCCCGACGGCGCATCGACCTTGTGACGGTGATGCGCCTCGATGATCTCGATGTCGTAACCGTGCGAGAAATGCTTCGCCGCGAATTCGAGCAGCTTCAGCGTGACGTTCACGCCGACGCTCATGTTCGCCGCGAACACGATGCCGATCTTGCCTGCCGCGGCCTGCAGCTCGGCCTTCTGCTCGGCGGTGAAGCCGGTCGTGCCGATCACGAGCTTCACGTCGTGGCGCAGCGCGGCCTCGATATGCGCCATCGTGCCTTCCGGACGCGTGAAATCGATCAGGGTGTCGGCCTGCGCGAACACGGCGTCGAGGTCGGCGGTCAGCTTGACCCCGGTTTCCTTGCCGAGGAACGCGCCGGCGTCCTGGCCGAGGAATGGCGAATCGGCGCGGTCGAGCGCGCCGACGAGCTGCGCGTCGGCATCGTTGAGAACGGCTTCGATCAGCATCCGGCCCATTCGGCCCGATGCCCCGGCAATCGCAATCTTCATGGCTTTCTACACGACAGGTCTAAAGACGGGCGGCACACGCCGCCCGGTTTCCGCACGCGAACTTACTGTGCCGGCGCGGTGAGCGGCTGGTTCTGCAGCGTATCGGAGCCTTGCGGGCCGACCGGCGGCGATGCCTCGTTCGACACGTTCGGCTGCGGCGGACGATGGAACTGGAACTGCGGCTGGATCGCCGGAACCGCACCCGGCGGCTGGCCGCCCGGCACCGGCGCACCGCCGGCAGCCTGCGTGGACGGCGCGAACCGCCGTGCGGCCGTGCCCTGACCCGACACCTGGTTCGTCGCACGGTTCGCCGCGCGAGCGGCCTGCGCGTTCGCATCCTGGTCGACCGCCGCACCGGACGCCGGCGCGGTGGACGGGCTGGCGACAGCCTCCGGCGCCGGCGCGCTCGCGGCCGCCTGCGCGGCGCTCGCGGCGGCGGCGGCCTCGGCGGCCTTCTTCGCCGCTGCGGCTGCCTTCGCCTTCTTGCCGCCGCGGTCGCCGTCGATGTCGGCCAGCAGGTCGAGCTCCGAAGGCAGGTTGTCCGCCCCCGTCCAGCTCGCCAGGCGATCGCCCGAGAACGTCACGACGAGATCGCGCTGCTGGACGACTGCCGTCGAGCCGCGCTTGAAGTAGAAGAGGTAATCCCAGCGGTCGGCGTGGAACATGTCGGCCAGCAGCGGGGTGCCGAGCAGCGCACGCACCTGCTCGCGCGACATGCCGACCTGCAGCTGCGCGGCCTTCTCCTGCGACACGAAGTTGCCTTGCACGACGGTGATCCGATAGGGGGTGATGCTCTGCGCGATGCGCTGCGTCACGCTGTCGTACGACGAACAACCAGCCAGCGCGGCAACGGCGGCGGCAGCGATGATGACACTCCGCATGCGGCTCCTCTGAAAGTGCGAAAGAGATTCTGGAATCATTTCCCTCACCGTGCAGGCCCGCGTTGCAGGCCGCGCGTGTTTCTGGAACGGCGAAAAGCCGGTAACATTGAAGCCCTGCATTGTACTCTAGGGATGCCTAGCCATGACCAATCCGACGGATCTCAAGAATATCGGGCTAAAGGCCACCCTACCGCGCCTCAAGATTCTCGAGATCTTCCAGCAAAGCCCGGTGCGCCACCTGACGGCAGAAGACGTCTACCGGAACCTGCTCAACGAGCAGCTCGACATCGGGCTGGCCACCGTCTACCGCGTGCTGACGCAGTTCGAGCAGGCCGGCCTGCTGTCGCGCAGCAACTTCGAATCCGGCAAGGCCGTGTTCGAACTGAACGAAGGCTCGCACCACGACCACCTCGTGTGCCTCGATTGCGGCCGCGTCGAGGAATTCTTCGACGCCGAGATCGAAAGCCGCCAGCAGGCGATCGCGAAGGAGCGCGGCTTCCGGCTCCAGGAGCACTCGCTCGCGATGTACGGTTCCTGCACGACCGAGAACTGCCCGCACCGCAAGCACTGATTCGCGCGCCTCGCGCACGCAGCACGGCCCGGCCGGCATCTCGCCGCCCGGGCCGTATTCATTTCGGGATAACGGCGCCGTGTGAATCGTGCGCCCCAGGCTTTCGAAAACCCTTCGATATCCCCGCCCGGGCTGCCGTCAGGCTGCCGGAGCCGGGCGCCGCCCTTCCGTCAGGTCGCGCAGGCCGGCTCGAACTCGAGCGCCCACGCGCACTCGAGCGGAATCTCGTCGCAATTCGGCTGCGGGCCGCCGCGATCGACGATCACGAAATCGCTGACCGCGTCGAGCGCGAGCAGCGGATGGTGCCAGACGCCCTTCGCATAGTTCACGCCCTGCCAGCCTTCCGCGAGGAACGCGCGCATCGCGTCGGGCCGGAATTCGCCAGCCGGCGCGACGACGATCGCGTAGCGCGACACGGCCGCGA
The DNA here is from genome assembly GCF_005502655.1 of Burkholderia sp. 4NA327C6. Taxonomy (NCBI): domain Bacteria; kingdom Pseudomonadati; phylum Pseudomonadota; class Betaproteobacteria; order Burkholderiales; family Burkholderiaceae; genus Burkholderia; species Burkholderia sp. 4NA327C6. Next base: position 74,243 of record NZ_SCNZ01000013.1, read on the forward strand.
GCGGGATGAACGCCTGGCTGCCGTGCGGATGGCGCTCCATCAGCGTGACCGCGACCGGCAGCGCGCGCGGCTGTGCGCGGAAAACGCTGACGAGCGGGCGGCCGCCGTCCGCGCATACGTCGATCGTCGCGAGATCGTGGAAGCGCTCGGTCGTGCCGCCGTTGATCGGAAAATGACGCGCGCCTTCGAGCGCGATCACGTCGCCGAACGGCGCAAACGCTTCGCGCGTCAGGCGCTCGACGCGCAGGATCCGGGATTCGCTCATGCCCTTGCCCTCCTTCAAGCCGGCTCGCCCCACAGACGCAGGCGCGACACGCCACCGTCCGGGAAGATGTTGAAACGCACGTGCGTGACGGGGCCGAGCGCGGCAAGCTGGTCGAACGTGTGGACGTGGTCCATCTGCAGCTTCTGCTCGCCGAGCAGTTCGGCCCAGAACATCGCCTGCGTGACGAGCGAATCGTCGGTGCCGCCCGCGACCCGCGCGGCCTGCAGCGAGCAGCGGTCGGGGAAATTGCCCTTGAAGAACGCGGTATCGACCTCGACGCGCCGGATGATGCCCGGCCGCGCGAGCGCGACGATCGCCCAGTCGTTGCCGGGCTCGCGGCGCCGCCGCGTTTCCCAGCCGTCGCCCATGTTCACGCCGCGCCCCGGCATCAGCATCTGCGATGCCGGGCCGAAGTGCTGGTTGTTCGCGGCCACCAGGTAACCGCCGTTCTCGATCGCCGCGAGATCGACGAGCTCGCCGGCCGGCACCTGGCGCCAGTCGCGCTGCGGCTGGCCGTACACGCGCAGCCGTGCGAGGCCGCCGTCCGGGTACAGGTTCACGCGCAGGTGCGTATAGGGCTGCGCATCGTCGACGCTCACGTAGTGATGCGAATTGCCCTGCAGCGTCGTCGCCGGGACGATCGGGCGCCATTGCGCGTCGTCAGGCGGCAGGTCGCCTTCGGCGACGCATGCGTCGATCGACGCGGCCGGCGGGAAGTTGCCGGTGAAGTGGCTCGTATCGAGGTCGACGCCGTGGATCACGCCCGGCCGCGCGAGCCGCACCACGCAGAAGTCGTGGCCGGTCGTGCGCTTGCGGTGCGTTTCCCAGCCGTCCATCCACTTGCCGTGGTCGTCGTACTTGCCGGGGATGAATACGGCCGGCTCGGGATTCAGCATGCGCTCTTTCGGCGCGAAGAATTCATCGCTGGCAAAGAGCGCCTGCGCCCCGAGGCGCGGGTCGGCGAGGTTCATGTAACGCCGCGTAAAGGCAGGCGCATTCGGATCGAGGATGGGGGCTGCCATGTCGTCTCCTGATGTTTGATGGCGTGCCGGCGCATCGAGGCGCCGGCTGCATGAATTCGGTTGCGCGGGACGACCAGGGGAAGCCGCCCCGCGCGGGGGGTGCGCTCAGAGCGCGTGAGCCTGGTCGCCGGCGACCGGCGCCGTGCGGCCTTCCTCTTCGGCCGGCACGTAACGCAGCTCGCGGTTCAGCACGCGCGTCGCGCGGGCACGATCGATGTCGTTCTCCCACACCGCGACGACGACCGTCGCGACGCAGTTGCCGATCAGGTTGGTCAGCGCGCGGGCGATGCCGACGAACCAGTCGACCGGCAGGATCAGCACGAGGCCGAGCACCGGAATCGCCGGGATCGCCGACAGCGTCGCCGCGAGGATCACGATCGCCGAGCCCGGGATCCCGTGCGCGCCCTTCGACGTGACGAGCGATACGAGCAGCACGACGATCAGGTCGTGCGTCGACAGCGGCGTGTTGGTGGCCTGTGCAATGAACAGCACGGCGAGCGTCAGGTAGATCGAGAAGCCGTCGAGGTTGAACGAATAGCCGGTCGGGATCACGAGGCCGACCGTCGAATCCTTCACGCCCATGTATTCGAGCTTGCGCATCACCTGCGGCAGCACCGCATCCGACGACGCCGTGCCGAGCACGATCGACAGCTCCTCGCGCAGGTAGCGGATCAGCTTGAACACCGAGAAGCCCGCGAGCCGCATCACCGCGCCGAGCACGACCGTGACGAACACGAAGCAGCTCAGGTAGAACACCGCAACCAGGTAGCCGAGCTGCTTGAGCGACGCGACACCGTACTTGCCGGTCGTGAACGCGATCGCGCCGAGCACGCCGAGCGGCGCGAGCTTGATGATGAAGCCGATGATCCGGAAGAACACGTGCGACAGTTCCTCGATCAGCGAGTTGACGCGCTGCGCCTTGTCGCCGAGCAGCGACAGCGCGGAGCCGAACAGCACCGCGAACACGAGGATCTGCAGGATGTCGCCCTTCGCGAACGCGTCGATCGCGGTGTCGGGGATGATCTTCATCAGGTAGCCGGCCGTGTCCTTCAGGCTTTCGGCGTTCTTTGCGTACGACGCGAGCGACGACGCGTCGAGCGAGCGCAGGTCGATGTTCATCCCGACGCCCGGGCGCGTGACCCACGCGAGGACGAGGCCGATGCCGAGCGCGAGCGTCGTCATGATCTCGAAGTAGATGACGGCCTTCAGGCCGACCCGGCCGACCTTCTTCAGGTCGCCCGCGTTGGCCATCCCGCTGACCACCACGCAGAACACGATCGGCCCGATCACCATCTTGATCAGCTTCAGGAAGCCGTCGCCGAGCGGTCGCAACGACTCGGCGAAATGCGGGAAGAACGCACCGAGCGCGATCCCTAAAATTAGTGCGACGACTACCCGGCCAAACAGCGAATTGAGGAATTTCGACACGGCGCTCTCCCGATCCAACGGTTGCAGTTTCGTCTGTTCATACTGGTAAGACCAGTGATGTTATGGTGGATAGTAGGAAGCCGATATAGTCGCGTCAAGGACGGACAAAATAGGGATTTCCCACCCCTGCCCGCCTGGTTTCGATCCGTCGGACAGGGGCAGATCGTGGCTTTCCCGTAGGGCGGTCATGCACCGCCCGCGTGCGGATTACAATGCCGGTCAGACCGGCCAAAGTTCACATCATGAAAAACGTTCCGCATACCGTGACCGACGCCGCCATCGCGACGATCCGCGACCGGATCGAGGCAGGCGTTTATCCGGTCGGCAGCCTGCTGCCGGCCCAGCGCCAGCTCTCCGAGGAGCTGGAGATCAGCCGCGCGTCGTTGCGCGAGGCGCTGTCGACGCTCGAAGCGCTCGGGATGCTGCGCATCCGCGCCGGCAAGGGCGTGTATGTCGAAAGCGCGCAGGCCACGGCCGCGCACGCATGGCGCTTCGCCGAGCAGTCGTCGCCGCCCGACACGTACCAGATGCGCTATGCGCTCGAAGGGTTCGCCGCGCGGATGGCCGCGCACGTCGTCAGCGACGACGACATCGCGTGGTTCGAGGACAACCTCGCCAGCCTGCACGTCGCGCTCACCGAAAGCGCGCTCGACGACGCGTCGCAGCTCGACTTCGACTTCCACATGCGGATCATCCATCTCGCCGGCAACGCGGCGATCGAATCGGTGCTGCGCAGCAGCGCGGACATCATGAAGGAAAGCCAGCGCATGCCGTTCTACCGGCGCGAGCTGCTGCTGTCCACGTGGCAGGAGCACCGCGCGATCGTCGACGCGCTGATCGCGCGCGATGCGGCCGCTGCCGGCACCGCGATCGAGACGCACATCGCGAACGCCGCGCAGCGCGCGGGCGTCTTCTTCCCGACGCCCGGAGCGTAGTCCTCCCGCGCCACCGCCCGGCCGTAGCGGTCACCGTTCCGATGGATCGCGATGCACGAGCACGCGCTCGATGAAAGCGCACGCCGCGTCGCTGCGGGTCACGCAGTCATGCGGCAGGCCGGCAATCCGTTTCCGCCGCACGACGAAAAAGGCACGCGCCGCACGTTGCGGGCGTGCCTTTTTGCCGAGGGCGCTGCTGCCGTCGCGCGCCAGGGCCGCACCGTCAAGCGGCCTCGGTCGCGAAATCGATCAGTACCTTCATCGCGCGCTGGCGATCGCCGGCCAGCTCGAACGCGAGGTTCGCATCGCGCATCGGGAACACGCGCGTGACGGCCGGACGCAGGTCGACGCGCCCCGCGTTGATCAACTGCACCGCGAGCGCGAATTCCGCGTGAAAGCGGAACGAGCCGCAGATCGACAGCTCTTTCGCGACCACGACGTTCTGCGGCAGGCTGACATCGCCGCCGAGCCCGAGCTGCACGACGACCCCGCGGGGGCGCATCACGTCCAGCCCGTCGCGCAGCGCGCGTGCATTGCCTGAACACTCGATCATCACGTCGAAAGTGCCCTTGTCGGCGCCGTAGCGCTCGACCCAGCCGGCATCGGCCGCCGCATTGATCGTGCGGTCGGCGCCGAGCGCGCTCGCCACTGCCAGCGGCGCTTCGACGACATCCGTCGCGACGATCTCCGCCGCGCCGTGCACGCGCGCCGCCGCCACCGCCAGCACGCCGATCGGCCCGCAGCCCGACACGAGCACACGCTTGCCGATCAGCGGGCCCGCGCGCGACACCGCATGCAGCCCGACCGCGAATGGCTCGGCGAGCGCCGCAAGAGACAGCGGCACGTGGTCGGCGACCTTCACGCACTGCACCGCGTCGCACACGAGCGCATTACGGAACGCGCCCTGCACGTGCGGCATCCGCATCGCGCTGCCGTAGAAGCGCATGTCGAGACACTGGTTCGGCAGCCCTTCGAGGCAATAGCGGCACGCGCCGCACGGCCGGCTCGGATTGACCGCGACGCGATCGCCGACCTTCACCGACGTCACGTCCGGCGCCACTTCCGCAACCGTGCCGGCCACCTCATGACCGAGCACCATCGGCTGCTGCAGCCGGATCGCGCCGAAGCCGCCGTGCCGGAAATAATGGAGATCGGAGCCGCAGATGCCGCCCATCGCGACATCGACGCGCACCTGGCCCGGGCCGATCTCGCCCGCGTCCTGCTCTTCCACGCGCAGGTCGTTCGGCCCGTGGATCACGACACACATGCAACGCATACGCATGACAGCCTCCTTGTCAGACGGCACTCGTCAGCCCGCCGTCGACGAACAGCGTCTGGCCGTTCACGAAATCGGATGCAGCCGACGCGAGGAAGATCGCCGCGCCGCACAGCTCGTCGACGCGCCCCCAGCGGCCGGCCGGCGTACGCTTGCACAGCCAGTCCGAGAACGCCGCGTCGTCGACCAGCGCGCGGTTGAGTTCGGTTTCGAAATAGCCGGGCGCGAGGCCGTTCGCCTGGATACCGTGGCGCGCCCAGTCCGCGCACATCCCTTTCGTCAGCATCCGCACCGCGCCCTTGGTCGCCGCGTACGGCGCGATCGTCGGCCGTGCGAGCTCGCTCTGCACCGAGCAGATGTTGATGATCTTGCCGCGGCCGCGCGCGATCATGTGCCGCGCGACGGCCTGCGCGACGTTGAACACGCCGTCGAGGTTCACGCGCATCAGCGCATGCCAGTCGTCGGGCTCGAACGCATCGAGCGGTGCGCGGCGCTGGATGCCCGCGTTGTTCACGAGGATGTCGATCGCGCCGACGCGCGCCTCGAAATCATCGATCGCCGCGCGCACCTGCGCATGCTCGGCAACGTCGAATACCGCGTAGTCGGCCGTGAAGCCTTCCTCGCGCAGGTGCTGCACGAGCGTCGCGGCCTTCTCCTCATTGCGATCGTTGATGACGATCGCGGCCCCCGCCTCGGCCAGCCCCCGGGCGAGCGTCAACCCGATCCCGCGGCCGGAACCGGTAATCAGTGCGCGGCGACCGTCGAGACGGAACCGTTCAAGCGCGTTGGTCATGCGTGTCTCCCCGTGCCAGTCGAGCCGGCGGCCCATCGCGGCCGGTCTCGCGTTGACGGTATCTTCGGCTGCCTGCCGGGCGCCGCGCCAATGGTCTTTTTTGATCCGGTTATCATGAAACCTGATCACCGCTTTCTCGTGCTCGCCGCCCATGGAACTCAAGCAATTGCGCGCCTTCGTCACGCTCGCGGAAGAGCTGCATTTCGGGCGCGCCGCGCAGCGCCTGTTCATCGTACAGCCCGCGCTGAGCATGCAGATCAAGGCGCTCGAGGAAGAACTCGGCGCGCGCCTGTTCGAGCGCGACCGGCACAAGGTCGAACTGAGCGATACGGGGCGCGTATTCCTGCCCGAGGCGCGCGCGACGCTGCAGCAGGCCGCGCGCGCGGAACAGCTGGCGCGGCTGTCGAGCCGCGGCGAAATCGGTACGCTGCGGATCGCGTTCGTATCGTCGGTGCTGCCCGTGCTCCTGCCGGCCGTGCTGCGCACGATGCGCGAGCGCTATCCGCTGATCACGCTCGAGCTGAAGGACATGCCGACGCCCGACCAGATCGCCGCGCTGCGCGACCGCCGGATCGATTTCGGGATGATCCGGCTGCCGGCCGCGTATGCGGGCATCGACACGCGCGTGGTACTGGAGGAAGGTTTCGTCGTCGCGCTGCCGCTCGACCATCCGCTCGCCGCCCACGATGTGATCGCGCCGGCCGCGCTGCGCGGCCAGCCCGCGTTCGTGCTCGCGCGCCGCTACGCGCCGGGCTTTCACGACGACATGCTGCTCGCGCTGAGCCGCGCGGGCACGACGCTCGAGATCGCGCAGGAGTTCGGGGAGTTCACGACGATGCTCGCACTCGTCGCGGCGGGGATGGGCATCGGGCTGATTCCGGCGGAAGCCGCCAGCGCGCTGCCGCCGAACGTGCTCGCGCGGCCGCTCGACCTGGCCGGGCACAGAACGGGCATCGGCCTCGCGTGGACCGACCTCGACAGCCCGCTGAAGCGCGCGTTCGTCGCGGCGCTCGAGCAGGTGACGGCAACATCGGGCAACAACGGCGCGCAATAAAAAAGCCCGGCCGAAAAACCGGGCCGGGCTCGTTCGCCGCGCAGGCCGCCTTGCAGCGGCCGCGCAACGTGCGGGATTACTTCGCGTTCGCGAACGCGACAGCCGTATCCAGCATGCGGTTCGAGAAACCCCACTCGTTGTCGTACCAGCTCGACACCTTCACGAGGCGACCCGACACCTTGGTCAGCGTTGCGTCGAACGTCGACGAAGCCGGGTTGTGGTTGAAGTCGATCGACACCAGCGGTGCTTCGTTGTAGCCGAGGATGCCCTTCAGCGCGCCTTCCGAAGCTTCCTTCATGATCGCGTTGACTTCCTCGACCGTCGTGTCGCGCTTTGCGATGAACGACAGGTCGACGATCGACACGTTGATCGTCGGGACGCGAATCGCGTAGCCGTCGAGCTTGCCGTTCAGTTCCGGCAGCACGAGGCCGACGGCCGAAGCAGCGCCCGTCTTCGTCGGGATCTGGCTGTGCGTGGCCGAACGCGCACGGCGCAGGTCTTCGTGATAGACGTCCGTCAGCACCTGGTCGTTCGTGTACGCGTGGATCGTCGTCATCAGGCCGGTTTCGAGGCCGATCTTGTCGTTCAGCGGCTTGACGAGCGGTGCGAGGCAGTTCGTCGTGCACGATGCGTTCGAGATGACGGTGTGCTCGGCCTTCAGCACGTCGTGGTTCACGCCGTAGACGATCGTCGCGTCGACATCCTTGCCGCCCGGTGCCGAGATGATCACCTTCTTCGCGCCGCCCTTCAGGTGCGCGCTGGCCTTTTCCTTCGTCGTGAAGAAGCCCGTGCATTCCATCACGACGTCGACGCCCAGCTCGCCCCACGGCAGTTCGGCCGGGTTGCGGTTTGCCAGCACGCGGATCTTGTCGCCGTTCACGACGAGGTAATCGCCGTCCACCGACACTTCACCCGGGAACTTGCCGTGCGCGGTGTCGTACTGGGTCAGGTGCGCGTTGGTCTTCGCATCGCCCAGATCGTTGATCGCGACGATCTCGATGTCGTGCTTCTTGCCGTTCTCGTAGAACGCGCGCAGCGTGTTGCGGCCGATGCGGCCGTAGCCGTTGATTGCGACGCGAATCGTCATGGTCTATCTCCTGATGGCTGAAAAAATTCGTTTCGTGCAGCTTCACGGTGCGACGCGCGCGAGGGGTGGCGCGCGTCGCGTATGCTTTTAGGCCAGCACGGCCTTGGCGGTCTCGACGACGTGCTCGACGGTGAAGCCGAAGTACTTGAACAGCACGCCGGCCGGCGCCGATTCGCCGAACGTGTCGATCCCGACGACGCCGCCTTCGAGGCCGACGTACTTGTGCCAGAACGACGTCACACCCGCTTCGATCGCGACGCGGCGCACGCCGTGCGGCAGCACGCGTTCACGGTATTCGGCGTCCTGGCGGTCGAACACGTTGGTCGACGGCATCGACACGACGCGTGCCGCGATGCCCTGCTGCGCGAGCGGCTCGACGGCCTTCATCGCGAGTTCGACTTCCGAGCCCGTCGCGATCAGGATGATCTTGCGCGCGACGATTTCGTCGTCCCAGTCCTTCAGCACGTAACCGCCCTTCTCGATGTTCGCGATCTGCGCATCGGTACGCGGGTTGAACGCCAGGTTCTGGCGGCTGAAGATCAGGCTCGACGGACGGTCGGCGGCGACCGCGTGCGTCCAGGCCACGGCCGTCTCGACCGTGTCGGCCGGACGCCATACGTCGTGGTTCGGGATCAGGCGCAGGCTCGACACGTGCTCAATCGACTGGTGCGTCGGGCCGTCTTCGCCGAGGCCGATCGAGTCGTGCGTGAACACGAAGATCGACGGCACCTTCATCAGCGCGGCCACGCGCAGCGCGTTGCGGCTGTAGTCGGAGAACGTCAGGAAGGTGCCGCCGAACGGCTTGTGGCCGCCATGCAGCGCGAGGCCGTTGATCGCGGCGCTCATGCCGAATTCGCGCACGCCGTAGTTGATGTGGTTGCCCAGCTGGACGCCCGGGCCTTCCGGATTCGCGCGGACGGCCTTCGATGCCTTCCAGTTGGTCAGGTTCGAGCCGGTCAGGTCGGCCGAGCCGCCGAGCAGCTCGGGCAGCGCGGCAGCCAGGCCTTCGATCGCCTGCTGCGACGCCTTGCGGGTCGCGACCGTCTCGGCGCGCTCGTTCGCGCCGGCGATGATCGCCGCAGCCTTTTCGGCCCAGTCGGCCGGCAGCTGGTTGGCCATCCGGCGCTCGAATTCAGCTGCTTCTGCCGGGAACTTCGCGCGGTACGCAGCGAACGTCGCATTCCATTCGGTTTCCGCGCGCTTGCCGGCTTCCTTCGCATCCCATGCCGCATAGACTTCCTGCGGAATCACGAACGGCGCCCAGGTCCAGCCGAGCGCTTCGCGCGTCTTCGCGATTTCTTCCGCGCCGAGCGCCGCGCCGTGCACGTCGTGGCCGCCGGCCTTGGTCGCCGCGCCCTGGCCGATCACCGTCTTGCAGCAGATCAGCGTCGGCTTGTCCGACAGCTTCGCCTTCGCGATGGCTGCGTCGACCGCGTCGACGTCATGGCCGTTCACGTTCGGGATCACGTTCCAGCCGTACGCTTCGAAGCGCTTCGGCGTGTCGTCGTGGAACCAGTTCACGACGTCGCCGTCGATCGAGATGCCGTTGTCGTCGTACAGCGCGATCAGCTTGTTCAGCTTCAGCGTGCCGGCGAGCGAGCAGGCTTCGTGCGAGATGCCTTCCATCAGGCAGCCGTCGCCGAGGAACACGTACGTGTGGTGATCGACGATCTTCGCGCCGTCACGGTTGAACTCGTCGGCCATCAGCGCTTCGCCGAGCGCCATGCCGACCGCGTTCGCGAGACCCTGGCCGAGCGGGCCGGTGGTCGTCTCGACGCCCGGCGTGATGCCGTATTCCGGGTGGCCCGGCGTCTTCGAGTGCAGCTGGCGGAAGTTCTTCAGCTCTTCGATCGGCAGGTCGTAGCCGGTCAGGTGCAGCAGCGAGTACAGCAGCATCGAACCATGGCCGTTCGACAGCACGAAGCGGTCGCGGTCTGCCCAGTGCGGGTTCGTCGGGTTGTGCTTCAGATGGCGCGACCAGAGCGCGACGCCGATTTCGGCCATGCCCATCGGCATGCCGGGGTGGCCGGAGTTCGCTTGCTGGACGGCGTCCATCGCGAGCGCACGGATCGCGTTGGCCATCAGGGTGGTGGAGGCGGGAGACGAAGTCGTCATGTCGAGTCCGGAGAACGAGTCGAGGAAACGGGGGCACGGCGGCATCCGGAAGCTCGAGCGTCAATCGTTCCCGGCGCGCGGTGCGGCGCCTGACGGACGCGAAGCGGACGGAGCCTACGGACGGGGCTGCAAAGCTCGTCATTTTAACAGATGGGCTGACATTTCCCTTGTCGGCGAGTAGTGTTCCGGCACGGTTTTCCGTCAACGCGCCGGCCTCCTATAATTCAGACGTCGGAACTGCCTGCCCCCGAGTGGCCCGCCCGTGAGCACCACGCTTCTCTTTCACCCTACGCCCCACGCCACCTACGGCTTCCCGAATGCCCGGCGGCTCGCGCACGTCGCGTCCCCGCACCAGCAGATCGAAGTCTGGGAAACGCCGCAGCTCGGCCGCCTGTTCACGCTGGACGGCCGGCCGATGACGTCGGTCGGCGACGAGTACGTCTATCACGAGTGCATGACGCACCCGGCCGCACTCGCGCACCCGTCGCCGAAGAAGGCGCTCGTGCTCGGCGGCGGCGACGGCGGCGCGGCACGCCAGCTGCTCAAGCATGCGTGCCTCGAGCGGATCGTGATCGCGGAGCTCGACGACGAGGTGGTCGGGATGGCGCGCCGCTATCTCGACGACGTGCACCAGGGTGCGCTCGACGACCCGCGCGTCGAGGTCGTGATCGGCGACGCCGCGCATTTCGTGGAATCGACCGTCGAGCATTTCGATCTCGTCGTGTTCGACCTCACGCCGCCCGATTCGCCGGCGGCCGGCCTTTATACCCGCGCGTTCTATGCGCGGCTCAAGCGGATCCTGACGCCGTGCGGCGCGATCTCGATGCATCTCGGCTCGCCGGTGTTCCATGCAACGCGCATCGCCGCGCTGCTCGATGACCTGCGCGCGAGCTTCGCGGTCGTCGATCCGCTGTCCGCGCACGTGCCGCTGTACGGCTCGCAGTGGCTGATGGCGATCGCGAGCGACACGCTCGACGCGGCCGCGCTGTTTGCACACGACATCGACGAACGGCTCGCGGCCCGTCGCGTCCACGGCCTGCGCTACTACGATGCGCGCCTGCATGCGTCCCTCTTTGCCCTGCCGCGCGCGCTGCGCGATACACTGGGCATCCGCCGCTGAGCGTCCGCGCAGCCGCCTCGCTTCCGTTTTTCCATCGCGTCCTTGCGGGATTCGCGATGCATGGCGCCGGGGCGAAACGTCCCGGACGCCGCGCCGCCCCCTGAACGAACGCCCGGGCATCGAATCAGAACACGTGCCCAAGCGCCCCCACAGGAGATTTTCATGACCGATCCACGTCCGGCCAACGTGCCTTGGTTGACGCCCTACCTGGCCGTACGCAACGCGCGCGCGGCCATCGATTTCTTCAAGGCCGCATTCGGCTTCGAGCTGCGCGACGTGCACGACGAAGACGGCGTGATCATGCACGTCGAGATGGCCTACCGCGGCCAGCTGATCGTGATGTTCGCGCCCGAAGGCGCATTCGGCTCGACCGCGCGCACGCCGAAGAGTGCGAATGCCATCGCGCCGCAATCGTTCTACCTGTATGTCGACGACGTCGACGCCACCTGGCAGCGCGCGCTCGACGCGGGCGCGAAGTCGCTGAGCGCGCCGCAGGATCAGTTCTGGGGCGACCGGTTCGCGCAGATCGAGGATCTCGACGGCTACCGATGGGCGCTCGGGCGCCGTCTCGACGCATGACTCCAACCGTTACACGCATGAACGAAGCCACCACCACCGCGGCCGTGCCGCGCTTTTTCGTCGACGCGGCATTGCGCGCCGACGCCACGCTCGCGTTGCCGGCCGAGGTCGCGCGCCACGCACAGGTGCTGCGCCTGCAGCCCGGCGACGTGCTCGCCCTGTTCGACGGCACCGGCGGCCAGTACCGCGCACGGCTCGTCGAGATCGACAAGCGCAGTGCGCTCGCACAGATCGACACGTTCGAACCGGCTGAGGCCGAGCCGCCCTATCGCGTGACGCTCGCCCAAGGCATCGCCGGCGGCGACAAGATGGACTGGGTGATCGAGAAGGCCGTCGAGCTCGGCGTGACGGCGCTCGTGCCGCTGTCGACCGCGCGCGGCGTCGTGAAGCTGTCCGGCGAGCGTGCGGACAAGCGCGTCGCGCACTGGCGCGGCGTCGTGCGCGCGTCGTGCGAGCAATGCGGGCGCAACCGCGTGCCCGACGTCGCGCCGGTCGCCGGCTTCAGCGCATGGCTCGATAGGCTGCCTGCCGCACCGGCCGACGGCGAGCTGCGGCTGCTGCTGTCGCCGCGCGCGAGCATCCCGTTCACGTCGCTGCCCGACGCGCCGCCCGCTGCAACGGTCACGCTGCTGATCGGACCGGAAGGCGGGCTGTCGCCCGACGAGGAAAATGCGGCACGCGCACGCGGGTTCACCGCGCTGTCGCTCGGCCCCCGCGTGCTGCGCACCGAGACGGCCGGCGCGGCCGTGCTCGCGGCGCTTGCGGCGCGCTGGGGGGGATGGTGACGGGAAGTCGCGCCTTCGCGCGGACGCAAAAAAGCCCGCTCGCAGCGGGCTTTTGACGGTGATTCGACGGATCGGCCGGTGGCCGACGCGCACTTACGCGAACGAGTAGAACACGCGGAACGCGACCTTGCGCTCGGCCCAGAATTCGGCCGCCTCGCGGAACACGTCGAGCAGTGTCTCGCGCCCTTCCTTGTCGAACTTCTGCGCGATCGGCAGCCCTTCGAGGACGATCACGAAACCGGGCTGCGCACCGGCCTTCGCGACGAGGTCGGTGAGGCAGTCGTACAGCGCGTCGTAGTTCTTCCCGAAATGCTTCGGAAACAGGAACGACGTCGCGATCGTTTCCATCACTTCCTGCTTCGACTGCGCGGCGCCGCAATACGCATACAGGAAATGCTGGCCGAGCCGACCGGCTTCGTCGGCGAGATCCTGCACGCGGAACGCGCGGATCGACTGCACGAGATTGGGTCGCACGGTCGTGAAAAGGCTCATAGGCTCCTCGTTCGATGAAAGCCCGGGCTCGGCTTCCTGTTGCTCCGGCGTGCCGCCGGCCTGCGCCGCCGCGTGCAGCTGAATCACACGCTGAAACAGATTGCCGTCGCCGGCCGCGAACAGTTCCGCCGCCGCCGTGTCGTGCGCGTAGATGGAGTCGCTCATGCCATTCGTCCCGAAGTCATTCAACAATACGTTTAAAACTGTTGTAGTGGTCGCCCGTGTAATAACAGTTGTCGATCCGGCGCAACGGCCCACCACAGACGATCCGGCGCGCGCCGCGATTGCGCGCACGCGGCGTCGGCACCGTGTACTCATGGTAGTAGCCGCGCTTCGCCTTCGGCAGGATCCGCTCGCGGTTGCCGAACACGACGCCGTCTTTCTCGTACGGATAGGGGCCGCCGGCGCTGATCAAACCCAGCGTGGTCACGGCCTCGCGCGGAAGACGGGCGGTCGGGATCGTATCGAGCCCGCTCGCGGCCACGTCGGCCGGAACGGCCTCCCGTGCGTAAGCGGCGGAAACCAGACTGCCCGTCGGCGTGCCGACGATACCCATCGCGAACATCGCGAAGACGGACGCGAGCGCGCCGTTGCGGAGCCACTTGCGTGCCATGAACCAGGGTTCCCGCTGTTAAATCAAGTAGTTGACGACCAACAAAGGCGTTAGCGTAGCGTTATTGGCCGCGCGAATCAATGTCCGTTTGGGAATCGAAAGGCCAGTGATACCCGGAATTGCGCATTTTTTACCGAATTCGCACTACATTTATCTTACATGAGATAAAATACGGGCGGCATCTCTGCCATGGCAAGACTCTGCCTCCTTGCCGTGCTCGCTACGCTGAGTGGAGAGAGATGCTGATGTTGCTTGAGGGAAGCGTGTTTGCGCCCTGCCCGCGGCGTGCCCATTGCGGGCACGCCTCTTTTTGCTTTTGTTTACAATTTCGCCCGACGCGCCACACCGGATCGACCTGCCTGGCGCGTTCGTTTTGGCTCAGCGCGTGGCGTTCACGTCGGCGACCAGCAGCGCCGCCATGTTGACGATGCGACGAACGGTCGCCGATTCGGTCAGCACGTGCACCGGCTGCGCAGCGCCCAGCAGGATCGGCCCGATCGCGATGTTGTTGCCCGCGGCCGTCTTCAGCAGGTTGTACGCGATGTTCGCGGCGTCGATGTTCGGCAGGATCAGCAGGTTCGCTTCGCCTTCCAGCGTCGATTCCGGCAGGATTTCCTTGCGCAGCGCCGCATCGAGCGCGACGTCGCCGTGCATCTCGCCGTCCACCTTCAGCTCCGGCGCGCGTTCCTGCAGGATCGCGAGCGTATCGCGCATCTTCTTCGCCGAAGGTGCGTTGCTCGTGCCGAAATTCGAGTGCGACAGCAGCGCGACCTTCGGCTCGATGCCGAAGCGGCGCACTTCTTCCGCAGCCATGATCGTGATCTCGGCCAGCTCTTCCGGGGTCGGATCGACGTTCACGTGCGTGTCGACGAGGAAAATCTGGCGGCCCGGCAGCACGAGACCGTTCATCGCCGCGTACACGCTGCAGCCCGGGCGCTTGCCGATCACCTGGTCGATGAAGTGCAGGTGGCGGTGCGTGGTGCTGATCGTGCCGCAGATCATGCCGTCCGCTTCGCCCTTCTTCACCAGCATCGAGCCGATCAGCGTCGTGCGGCGGCGCATCTCGACGCGCGCGAGCTGCTCGCTGATGCCCTTGCGCGCCATCATCTTGTAGTACGTCTGCCAGAAGTCGCGGTAGCGCTCGTCGTGCTCGGTGTTGACGACCGTGAAGTCGGTACCCGGCGTCAGGCGCAGGCCGTAGCGATGGATACGGTGCTCGATCACCGACGGGCGGCCGATCAGGATCGGCTTCGCGAGTTTTTCGTCGACGATGATCTGAACGGCGCGCAACACGCGCTCTTCTTCACCTTCCGCGAACACAACGCGCTTCTTCTCTTCCGGCGCAGCGCGCGCGATCTGGAAGATCGGCTTCATCGTCGTGCCGCTGTGGTACACGAACTGCTGAAGGTGGACGCGGTACGCCTCCATGTCCTCGATCGGGCGCGTCGCGACGCCGCCGTCCATCGCGGCCTGCGCGACGGCCGGTGCGATCTTCACGATCAGGCGCGGGTCGAACGGCTTCGGGATCAGGTATTCGGGCCCGAACGACAGGTCCTGGATGCCGTACGCGGTCGCGACGATGTCGCTCTGCTCGTGCTGCGCGAGCTCGGCGATCGCGTTGACGGCCGCGATCTCCATTTCACGCGTGATCGTCGTCGCGCCGACGTCGAGCGCGCCGCGGAAGATGAACGGGAAGCACAGGACGTTGTTGACCTGGTTCGGATAGTCGGTGCGGCCGGTCGCGAGAATCGCGTCGGGGCGCACTTCGAGCGCGGCTTCCGGCAGGATTTCCGGCGTCGGGTTCGCGAGCGCGAGGATCAGCGGGCGCTCGGCCATGCCCTTCACCATCTCCTGCTTCAGCACGCCGGCAGCCGACAGGCCGAGGAAGATGTCCGCGCCGTCGATCACTTCGGCCAGCGTCCGCGCTTCCGTTTCGCGCGCGAAACGCTCCTTGTCCGGATCCATCAGCTCGGTGCGGCCTTTGTAGACCACGCCGGCCAGGTCGGTCACCGTGATGTTCTCGAGCGGCAGGCCGATGTCGACCAGCAGGTCCAGGCACGCGAGCGCGGCCGCACCCGCGCCGGAGGCGACGAGCTTGACCTTCTTGATGTCCTTGTTGACGACCTTCAGCCCGTTCGTGACGGCCGCGGCCACCACGATCGCGGTGCCGTGCTGGTCGTCGTGGAACACCGGAATCTTCATCCGCTTGCGCGCTTCGCGCTCGACGATGAAGCAATCCGGCGCCTTGATGTCTTCCAGGTTGATCCCGCCGAAGGTCGGCTCCAGCGCGGCGATCACGTCGACGAGCTTGTGCGGGTCCGACTCGTTCAGCTCGATGTCGAACACGTCGATGCCCGCGAACTTCTTGAACAGCACGGCCTTGCCTTCCATCACCGGCTTCGACGCGAGCGGGCCGATGTTGCCGAGACCGAGCACCGCCGTGCCGTTCGTGACCACGCCGACCAGGTTGCTGCGCGCGGTGAAGCGCGCCGCGTTGAGCGGATTCTCGACGATCTCCTCGCACGCGTACGCCACACCCGGTGAGTACGCGAGCGCGAGGTCGCGCTGGTTGATCATCTGCTTGGTCGGGGCGATCGCGATTTTCCCGGGGGTCGGGAATTCGTGATAGTCGAGCGCGGCTTCGCGAAGTTTGGCTTTGGAGGAGGCTTGGGTAGACATGTGTCTCTTGGCGGGCGGATTAGAATAACTCTTCGACGGCATTGTAGCGCCAATCATCGGCCGCCAGACCGGCGATTCAGGTGCAACAGCCGCGACAAAATTGTACTGAACGGTGCAGGAGCGCCGCCGCTCGCCTCGTACAATGCCGTTCCTTCCACCGTTTCGGATCCATCCGCCGTGCCAGCCGCCCTCTCCGAGTTTTCGCTGATCGAACGCTTCTTCACGCGCCGCGCCGCGCAGGGCGCCCGCGCGTCGACGCTCGGCATCGGCGACGACTGCGCGTTGATCGCGCCCCGATCCGGGAAATTGCTGGCCATTTCAACGGACATGCTGGTGGAAGGCCGCCACTTCTTCCCCGACGTCGCGCCCGACGCCCTCGGCCACAAGACGCTCGCGGTCAACCTGTCGGACCTCGCCGCGATGGGCGCCGAGCCGCGCGCGTTCACGCTCGCATGCGCGCTGCCGCGTGCCGACGCCGCGTGGCTGGAAGCGTTCAGCAACGGGCTGTTCGCGCTCGCCGAGCGCTACGGCTGCGAGTTGATCGGCGGCGACACGACGAGCGGCCCGCTGAACCTGTGCGTGACCGTGTTCGGCGAAGTCTCGCCGGAAGCGGTGCTGCGCCGCGATGCCGCGCGCGACGGTGACGACGTCTGGGTGTCCGGCACGCTCGGCGATGCGCGCGCCGGCCTCGGCGTCGCCCGCGGCGAGTGGGCGGCCGGCGCAAACGAAGCCGCGGCATTCCGGCGCGCGCTCGAGTACCCCGAACCGCGCATCGCGCTCGGCCTCGCGCTCGCGGGCGTCGCGCACGCGGCGCTCGACCTCTCGGACGGCCTCGCCGGTGACCTGCAGCACATCCTGGCCCGCTCGAACGTGCGCGCCGAGATCGATGCCGACGCGGTGCCGCGCTCGGCCGCGCTCGCGACGCTGCCGCCCGACGTACAGCGCCGCTGCACGCTGGCCGGCGGCGACGATTACGAACTGTGTTTCACCGCGCCGGCGGCGGCCCGCGCGGCAGTCGAGGCGGCGGGCGTGACGGCCGGCGTGCCGGTCACCCGAATCGGTACAATACGCGCGTTGTCCGCGCCGTCGGACCAGCCCGCGATCGCGTGGCGCGACGCTGCCGGCGCGCCTCTCGCTCTCACGTTGCACGGCTTCGATCACTTCCATGCAGACTGACCCGACGCCCGCGCACACCGCGGCCGAGCCCGGCGCCGCATCCGGCGGCAACGCGCCGCGGCGCGCGACCGCGCGTTTCATGCTGTCGCATCCGGCACACATCGTGTCGCTCGGCTTCGGCAGCGGGCTCGCGCCGATCATGCCCGGCACGTTCGGCTCGCTGTTCGGCTGGCTCTCGTTCGTCGTGCTCAACCGCTATCTGACGGTGCCCGAATGGTGGGCGCTGATCGCGGTCGGCTTCGTGGCGGGCACGTGGCTCACCGGATTCACCGCGAGGAAAATGGGCTCGGCCGATCCGGGCGCCGTCGTCTGGGACGAGATCGTCGCGATCTGGCTCGTGATGCTGTTCGTCACGCCCGCGACCTTCGTCGGCCAGCTGTGGGCGTTCGTCGCGTTCCGCGTCTTCGACATGCTCAAGCCGCCGCCGATCCGCTATTTCGAGCGCCGCCTGAAAGGCGGGCTCGGCATCATGGTCGACGACCTGGTCGCCGCGTTCATGACGCTGCTCGTGATCGCCCTGTGGCGCTCCGTCGTCGGCTGACCGATTTTCCGACTCCCGTTTCCCGACGCGCATGCCAACCGATTCCGTCGTCCACCAGCTTGCGATCCGCGCAGGCAACAAGCTGCGTGACGAGCACCTGACGCTCGCCACCGCCGAATCCTGCACCGGCGGCATGATCGCCGCGGCGATCACCGACATCTCCGGCAGCAGCCAGTGGTTCGAGCGCGGCTTCGTCACGTACTCGAACCAGGCCAAGATCGAGATGATCGGCGTGCCGCCCGACCTGATCGACAAGCACGGCGCCGTCAGCGAGCCCGTCGCGCGCGCGATGGCCGAAGGCGCGCTGCGCAACAGCCGCGCGCAGGTCGCGCTGTCCGTCACCGGCATCGCGGGCCCGGCCGGCGGCAGCGAGAAGAAGCCGGTCGGCACCGTGTCGTTCGGCTGGAGCAACCGGCTGCACACCGACGTCGAGACGCTCGTGTTCAAGGGCGACCGCGACCAGATCCGCACGCAGGCGGCCGCGCATGCGCTGCGCGGGCTGCTGAAGCTGCTCGACGAGCGCGAGGGCTGATCGGGCCGGGGGCGCACGCCGCACCCCCGCCTGCCCGCTTACTGGATCGCGTCGGGCTTCACGAAGATCCAGTTCTTGTCCGCCGTGACCGGCAGGCCGAGCGATTTCTGCTGCGCAGCCGATTCATCCGACCACGCGCGGATCTGCGCCATCTGCTTGTCCTTCTTGTTCACCCACACGCGCACGCCGCCGCGCGCGACGTCGGTCGCGTTCAGCAGCATGTAGCCGTCGGACGTCGGCGTGTCGCCCGCGACGAGCACCGGCTTCTTCCACTGGTCGATCCAGCCGACGATCGAGCCGAGCTTGCCTTCGTACCACGTCATCGGGTTCATCAGGAACGGCGTGATCACCAGCCCGCGGTTCGCGGCCTCGTCGTACTTGCCGGCCTTGATCTGCAGCCGCGATGTGGTCAGCGCACCGGTGGCCGGGTTGCGCAGCAGCGTCGTCACGCCGATCACGTTCTGCGGCTTCACGTTGTAGCCGTACTTCGGGTCGGACAACACGAGCCGCGCGAGCTCCTCGTGCGCGGCCGTCATCACGTAGACCTCGATCCCGTTCTCGCGCAGCGCGTTGTACAGCTCCTGCATCCCGCGGAAGAAGCGCGGCGGGTTCACCGTGCCGTCGACCACCTTGTCGCCCTGCCAGTAGCGGATCGGGATCGGCTTGCCGTCGGCGAGCATCGCGTCGACGTGGCGCTTCAGGTCGGCCAGCGACTGGCCGGCGAACGCCTGCGCGATCCACGGGTAGCAGACCAGGTCGTCGATCTCGCACAGCCGGTAGTAATAGCTCGTCAGCGATTCCCGGTAGTCGGCGGCATCCTTGAACGGAATCAGCTTCAGCGACGGGTCGAGCGTGTCGCGCGTCAGCACGCCACGGTTCTCGAGGTACGGCAGCAGCGACTCCTCGAGGTCGTAGCGATAGGTCGTGTTGTCGGCGTCGAACACCGCGTAGTCGCCGCGGTGCGCGTGCGCGGCGATCATCGCATTCAGCGCCTTCGCGCTGTCGGCCGGCCAGTGCGAGAGGTCCGCCGCATGGGCGAACGTCATGCACAGCGATGCAGCGAATGCGCTCAGAAGTCGGCGGGACAGCTTTGGCATGGCGTCACTCCCTTTCTTGACATTTTCGTTACGGATCGATGACAAGCGGGAGCATCGCGCGATTAGATTGGCGACATGCGATACGGAAGCGACGGGAAGTTGTCCGCGTGCGCCAGTGCAGGCCGGGCGGGCGGAGGAACGGAAAAACCGAGGGGAAGCGGCGGGCTCGCGCGCGGGAGCCCGCCGGAACCGGCTGCCCGGAGCGGGCTCCTGCCCGGACCGCCGGTGCAACCGATCAACGATGCGCGTTGATCGTGTCGCGCGTCTTCTGCGCGGCGAGCGCCGCGGCTTCGGCGAAATCCTCGCCCTTGCTCGCGTACAGGATCGCGCGCGACGAGTTGATCATCATGCCGGTGCCGTCGGCGGTGCGGCCCGCATTGACGGTCGCCTGCACGTCGCCGCCCTGCGCGCCGATGCCGGGGATCAGCAGCGGCATGTCGCCGACGATCCCGCGCACGATCTCGATTTCCTTCGGGAACGTCGCGCCGACCACGAGGCCGAGCTGGCCGTTCTTCGCGTTCCACTTGTTCGCCGCGAGATCGGCGACGACCTGGTACAGCGGCCGGCCGTTCGTGTCGAGGAACTGCAGGTCGGAGCCGCCCGGGTTCGACGTGCGGCACAGCACGATCACGCCCTTGCCTTCGTGCTCGACGTACGGCTCGACCGAGTCGTAGCCCATGTACGGGTTCACCGTGACGGCGTCCGCGCGGTAGCGCTCGAACGCTTCGCGCGCGTACTGCTCGGCCGTGCTGCCGATGTCGCCGCGCTTCGCGTCGAGGATCACGGGCAGGCCCGGATGCTGGAGGTGGATGTGCGCGATCAGCCGCTCGAGCTGGTCTTCCGCGCGATGCGCGGCGAAGTAGGCGATCTGCGGCTTGAACGCGCTCGCGTATTGTGCGGTCGCGTCGACGATCTGCCGGCAGAATTCGAAGATCGCGTCGGGCTGGCCGTCGAACTGCACGGGAAAGCGCGACGGCTCGGGATCGAGACCGACGCACAGCAGCGAATTCGTGCGCTGCCACGCGGCGCGCAGCGACTCAATGAAAGTAAGCGGGGAAGACATGGCGGATACTCGCGGCAAACCGTTGGTAGACCGCGTATTTTACCCGCGTCGCCGGCCCGCCTCGCGTGTCGCGGCATTGCCGCGCGCATCGGCGCGCTCGACGGTGAACGCGAAACGCCGCGTGAGCCGCTCGCCGGGCGCGAGCAGCGTCATCCCGTGCGCGGCCGCGCCGCCCGGCAGGTTCACCGCATTGATCGGATGATCGACCGGCTCGAAGCAGAAGAAATCCTCGCCGGGCGGCGTATAGAGCACGTACGCGTCGGCGTCCGCCGCTATCGTCAGCGACAGCCCGCGGCGCGGCCAGCTCACCGTCGCGTGGCCGCCCCAGCCGGTGAACGCATGATTGACGAGCGCGGCCGGCAGCGGATACGCGACGCCGAACTGCCAGGCCGGCGGCACGCTGACGTGCCGCACCGGCAGGAAATCCGCACCCGACAGCCACAGCCCGCCGGCGGCCGCGGCCAGCTCGGTCGCGGCATCGCGCACGAGGAACGGATGCACGCCGAGCCCGAACGGCAGCCGCGCGCGCCCCGCGTTCTCGATCGTCAGCGCGATCGACAGCGTCGCGTCGTCGAGCTCGAACGACTGGATCGCACGGAACGCATACGGCGCGCCGGCGGTGCGATCGAGCGACAGTTGCAGCGACGTGCCGGTCGCATCGTCCACCTGCCACCGCGCGAGCCAGCCGTCGCCGTGGATCGGCAGCGGCTCGTCGCGGCGATTGCGCGGCACCGCGACGCGGCGCCCGTCGCATTCGAACCGCCCGTCGCCGATCCGGTTGGAGTACGGCAGCAGCGGATAGCACGCGAGTTCGTTCGGGTCCGTTGCCGTCTCCGGGTGCTCGCAGCGGCGGAACACCGGCACCAGCGCGCCGTTGTCGCCGCGCCAGTCGAAGCGCGCGATGCCGCCACCGAGATGCGGCAGCACGTCGAGCCGCAGCAACGCGTTCGACAGCGTGACGGCCGCCGCATGCGCAGCGCCGACGCCCTGCGCGAAAGCCGCCGTCTGCGGGCCGGGGCTGACCGGCTGCGCAGCGGCGGCCAGGCGCGCGCGGCGCGACTGGCTGGTGGACGACGATGCGCGCGAGGACGTGGCGGTCATGGTGAACTCCTTTCCTTCGTCGAAGAAACGATACGGGACGTGCGAACGGTCAGGCCCAGCCGCCGTCGACGATCACGTCCTGCGCGGTGATCATCCGGCTGTCGTCGGCTGCGAGAAACAGCGCCATCCGCGCGAGGTCGGCGGGCAGCAACTCGGCATCGAGGCACTGGCCGGCCTTGATCGCCGCGCGGCCCGCGTCGTCGAGCCACAGCCGGCGCTGCTTGTCGGTCATCACCCAGCCGGGCACCAGCGAATTCACGCGGATGCCGAACGGGCCGAGGTCGCGCGCGAGCCCGCGCGTGAGCCCCTGCACGGCGGCCTTCGCCATCACGTAGACGGGATAGCCGCCGTTCTTCAGCATCCAGCTGATCGAGCCGAGGTTGATGATCGCGCCGCCGCCCCGCTGCTTCATGTCGTCGATCACCGCCTGCGCGGCGAAGAACTGGTGACGCAGGTTCACCGCAATGCCCGCGTCGAACGATGCGGGCGTCACGTCGCCGATCGCGTGGCGCGTGTCGTTCGCCGCGTTGTTCACGAGCACCGCGATCGCGCCGATGCGCGCGCGGATCGCGTCGATCGCATGGCGCAGCGCGTCGATGTCGGTCAGGTCGCACTGGAGGAACAGCGGCGCATGGCGCACGTGCGCGAGGCTTTCCGCGAGCGCGGCACCGGCCGCCGCGTCGAGGTCGACGAACGCGACGCGCGCGCCCTGCTCGGCGAAGTGTTCGACGAACGCCGCGCCGATGCCGGTCGCGCCGCCCGTGATCAGCACCGCGCGATCCTCGAGGCTCGGGTAGCGGGCATAGCGCGCGTGGCTCGCGGTGTGCGGGTCGGGCGCGGAAGTGTCGATGGTCATGCGGTTCGTCTCCGTAAGAGCGGATCGGGTCAGTCGCGGACGCCGCGGTTCTTCAACTGGTCGAGCAACACGGCCGCGAGCAGGATCGCGCCGCGCACGAGGTACTGGTAGAACGCGTCGATGTTCAGCAGGTTCATCACGTTCTCGACGGTGCCCATGATCAGCACGCCGATCACGACGCCCGAGATCGTCGCGCGTCCGCCCATCAGCGACACGCCGCCGAGCACGCACGCGGAGATCACGTTCAGCTCGAAGCCCTGCGCGGCGTTCGGCTGGCCCGACGTGATGCGCGATGCGAGGATCACGCCCGCGAGCGCCGTCACCGCGCCCTGGATCAGGAAGATGTACACGCGCGTGCGTTCGACGTTGATGCCCGCGAGCCGCGAGGCTTCCGGGTTGCCGCCGATCGCGAGCGTGTTGCGGCCGTATACCGTCTGGTTCAGCAGCACGCCGAACGCGATGAAGCACAGCAGCGTGACCCAGATCGGCAGCGACACGCCGAAGAGCGTGAGCCCGCCGAGCGCGATGAAGGTATCCGACGACACGCCGACCGCCTGCCCCTTCGACACGATGAAGCCGAGCCCGCGCACGATCTCCATCGTCGCGAGCGTCGTGATCAGCGCGTTGATGCGCAGGTACGCGATCACCGCGCCGTTCACGAAGCCGATCGCTGCGCCGGCCGCGACCGCCGCGATGATCGCGACGAACGTGTTGTCGGTCGCGTTCAGCACCATCGCGCACAGCACGCCCGAGAACGCGACGGTCGAGCCGATCGACAGGTCGAAGTCGCGCGATGCGAGACAGAACATCATCGTGCACGCGACCATGCCGATCTGCGAGATCGACAGCGCGAGGCCGAGCATGTTGTCGATCGAGAAGAAGTGATCGACGGTCAGCGACATCGTGATGAACATCACCGCGAAGATCGCGATCAGGCTGTATTCGGTCAGATGCTGCCACCACTTCTGGCGGTCGCTCTGCTGTGGCACCAGCGCGTCGGCCGACGGCTTCACGGCGGCGCTGCCAAGGTTTTCGTTGACTTGCATGATTGAGTCTCCTGCTCCTGCATCGCACGGCCTGCGCCGCGCATGTCCGATTCGATTGTCGTGTCCTGCGTCAGGCCGCCTCGACGGCGCTCGTCTGCGGCAGCGCCAGGCTCAGCACCGCGTGTTCGTTCGCCTGGTCGCGCGGCAGCTCGCCCGCGATCCGGCCCTCGCGCATCACGACGATGCGGTCGGACACGCCGAGCACTTCCGGCAGCTCCGACGACACCATCACGATCGCGCAGCCGCGTTCCGCGAGCCGGTAGATCACGTCGTAGATCTCGTGTTTCGCGCCGACGTCGATCCCGCGCGTCGGCTCGTCGAGGATCACGACCTTCAGGTCGGGCTCCGCGAGCCAGCGCGACAAGATCGCCTTCTGCTGGTTGCCGCCCGACAGGAAGCGGATCTTCTGCCGCCGGTTCGGCGTCTTGATCTTCAGCCGCTGGATGAAACGGTCGGCCGTTTCGCTCTCGGCCTTGCGGTTGATGAAGAGCCCCGCGCGCAGCGAATGGCGGCGGCAGCTGATGTTGATGTTCTCCGCGACCGACGCGATCGCGATGATCCCTTCTTCCTTGCGATCCTCGGGGCACAGCACGATGCCGTGGCGGATCGCGTCGCCGGTGCGCTTCACGTCGATGCGCGCGCCGTCGAGCGTCAGCGCGCCCGCGCGCCGGCGATCCGCGCCGTACACGAGCCGCATCAGCTCGCTGCGCCCCGCGCCCACGAGCCCGAAGAAGCCGACGATCTCGCCCGCGCGCACCGAGAAGCTCGCGGGTTCGCGCAGTGCCGGGCCGTCGATGCCTTCGGCCGCGAAGCGCACGTCGCCGAGCGCACGCGGCGCGTAATGGTAGATATCCGAAATCTCGCGCCCGACCATCTCGGCGACGAGCCGTTCGCGCGGCACGTCGGCGAGCGATTCGTGCGAGGCGATCTTGCGCCCGTCGCGGAAGATCGTGCAGGCGTCGCACAGCCGGTAGATCTCGTCCATCCGGTGCGAGATGTAGATCAGCGCGCGGCCCTGCGCACGCAGGTCGTCGACGAGCTTGAACAGCACTTCGGTCTCGCGATGCGACAGCGAGCTGGTCGGCTCGTCGAGCGCGATCACGCGCGCATTGCGCATCAGCGCCTTGCAGATCTCGACCATCTGCCGCTGCGCGATCGACAGCCGCCCGAGCTTCGCGTCCGGATCGAGATCGACGCCCATCGCGGCGAGCCGCTCGCGCACGAAGCGCTTCGCCTCGCGCTTCCTCACCCAGCCGAACGCATTCGGCAGGCGGCCGAGCAGCAGGTTTTCCGCGACCGTCAGGTCGGGCACGTACTGCAGCTCCTGGTGAATCACCGCGATGCCGGCCGCGATCGACGCGGCCGCACTCGCGAACTGCACGGGCTGGCCGTCGACCAGCACGCTGCCCGCATCGGGCTGGTATTCGCCGCCGAGAATCTTCAGCAGCGTCGACTTGCCCGCGCCGTTCTCGCCCATCAGGCCATGCACCTCGCCCGCATGCACGTCGAACGAGATGCCGTCGAGTGCGCGCACGCCGGGAAAGACCTTGCCGATATTGTCAAAACGCAGTGCCGCTGACACGTCGTCTCCCTACTTCCTGATCGATCGACCGCCGGCCGCCGCCTCGCGGCGGCAGCCGGCGGGCCGCTTACTTCGACGCGAGCCCCATCTCGTCGCGCACCTTCGACACGTTGTCGCGCGTCGCGAGCATGCCGGTCGTCAGCGTCAGCGCCGGCGGCGCCTTGCCCTGCGTGATCCACGTGTACATCAGGTCCGAGGTTTCCTCGCCGTGACGCTTCGGGCTGATGATCACGGTGCCGTAGAAGCCCGTCGGCTGCGGCTTCTTGAACTCGTTCAGCGCCGAATCGGAGCCGCCGATGCCGATGCCGATCATGTTGTCCGCCTTGAAGCCGCGCCCTTCGGCCGCGCGCACCGCGCCGAGCACGGCCTCGTCGTTCAGGCCGTACGCCACCCAGTGCTTGAACTGCGGATTCTTCGTGAGCGCGATGTTCGCCGCGTTGAAGGCATTCTCCGTGTCGGTCTTCGCCTGCGGCGCCGCGATCACGTTCGCCTTCGGGAAGCCGACGGCCACCAGCGCGTCGGTCGCGCCGCTGGTGCGGTCATGCGCGGTCGGCAACTGCTCGTAGGTGATGTCGATCGCGCCGACGTCCTTCATGTCCCAGCCGCGCTTCTTGATCTCGGCCGCGATGCCGTCGCCGACCTGCTTGCCGATGTTGTAGGCGGAAATCCCCATGTGCGGGACCGCCTCGATCGGCTTGCCCGCGCCGTCGACGAGGCGGTCGTCCACCGTCATCATCTTCAGGTTGTGCGACTTCGCCTTCGCGACGATGCCCGGCCCGAGCTTCACGTCGGGCGTGCAGATGATGAAGCCCTGCGCCTTCTGCGCCGACAGGTTGTCGATCGCGCTCATCACCTTCTCGCCGGACGGCGCGCCGATCTTCACGAGCGTGAAGCCCTTCTGCTTCGCGGCGATCTCGGCGAATTTCCACTCGTCCTGGAACCACGGCTCTTCCGGCTGCTTCACGAGGAAGCCGATCTTGACCGGGTCGGCCGCGTGCGCGACCGGGCTGCCCATCACCACCGCGGCCGCGGCCGCCAGCGTTACGAACGTTCTGCGTTTCATCTCCAGTGTCTCCTTGTTTTCATCGAACAGGATGTAGCCGCTTGTTGGTTTCGACGCTGCGTGCGCGCGGCCGTCGCACGTGCGGACTTTCGAATCGTTGCGTCAGTCGTGATACAGCGCCGCGCGCCCGCCATCGACGGTGATGCACGCGGCATTGATAAACGGCGCCTCGTCGGACGCGAGGAACACGGCCGTCATCGCGACCTCCTCCGGCCGGCCGATCCGCTTCATCGGCTGCAGCGCGAGCGTTTCGGCGCGCGCGGCAGCAGGGTCGGGTTGTGCGTCCCACCAGTCGCGCGTGAGCTGCGTCTCGATGTAGCCCGGCGCGATCGCGTTCACGCGCACGTTGCGCGCTGCGTATTCGATGCCGAGCGCGCGGGTGAGGCCCAGCACGCCGTGCTTCGCGACCGGGTACGGAAAGCAGCCCGGAATGATCCTGAACGCGTGCGTCGACGCAATGTTCACGATGCTGCCGCGGCCGCGTTCGACCATCCCCTCCAGCGCCGCGCGGCAACCGTGCCACACGCCGTCGAGGTCGACCGCGAAGCAGCGCCGCCAGTCGTCGTCGGTCATCGTCAGCGGATCGGCAAACACGTTGATGCCCGCGTTGTTCACGAGCACGTCGAGCGGGCCGAACGCCGCCTCGGTCTGTGCCAAAGCAGCACGCACCGACTCCTGCCGCGCGACATCCGCGTGCAGCGGCAGCACGCGCGCGCCGGCAATCTCCTGTGCAATCCCGGCGGCCGTGCGCTGCGCCTGCGGAAAGTCGAGATCGACGAGCGCGACGGCAGCCCCCTCGCGAACGAACGCGCGGGCGATCGCGGCGCCGATGCCCCGGCCCGCGCCCGTCACCATCGCGACCTTGTCCGCGAGGCGGCCCATCATGCGGCTCCGCCGCGCGCCGCGCGCAAGCCGGCCTGGAACGCATGCGCGTTCGCCGCGGTCGCGTCGGCCGACTGGCCGGGGCGATACAGCGCCGAGCCGAGCCCGAAACCGTTCGCGCCGGCATCGAGAAACGGCGCCATGTTGTCGGGCGAGATACCGCCGACCGGAATCAGCGGCACCGCGCGGTCGATCACCGCGCGCCACGCCTTCACGACAGGCACGCCGAGCTGCTCGGCCGGAAACATCTTCAGCACGTCGGCGCCATTCGCGAGCGCCGCAAAGGCTTCGGTCGGCGTCGCCACGCCCGGCGCGCTCGCGAGGCCGCGCTCGCGAGCGCGGCGGATCACGGCCGCGTCGCTGTGCGGCATCACGATCAGCGCGCCGCCCGCATCCTGCACGCGGTCGACATACTCGGCGCGCAGCACGGTGCCCGCGCCGACGATCGCGTCGTCGGGCAGCGCACGCCGCAGCGCGGCAATGCTGTCGAACGGATCGGGCGAGTTGAGCGGCACCTCGACGATCCGGAAGCCGGCTTCATAGAGCGCATGGCCGTGGTCAGCCGCTTCGGCAGGCGTGATCCCGCGCATGATCGCGATCAGCGGGCACGCGTCGAACGCACGCATCAGCGCGGCGTGGGGCGCGTACGGCGCGGGCAGGGTCAGGTCGGACGGCATCGAAAATTCCTCGGCAATCAGTTCATTGGTCGGCACAGACGGGCTCCCCATCCGCACGCACGAGCCCGGCGCGAGACGCGATCCGCCACAGGCCGCGGTCGGTCGCGTGTGCGACGACGCGGGCGGGCGGGTGGCCGAATTCCTGGAGCGCATCGGCGTAGCGCGCGCACAAGCTGTCGTCGCCGATCAGCAGCAGCGGCTGGTCCGCGAGCGCGATGCCTCGCTCCGCGAGCATCGCGTCGAGCGCGTTGAGCTCATGGCCGATCAGCAGCCCGGACAGGTAATC
Source organism: Burkholderia sp. 4NA327C6 (assembly GCF_005502655.1). Classification (NCBI taxonomy): domain Bacteria; kingdom Pseudomonadati; phylum Pseudomonadota; class Betaproteobacteria; order Burkholderiales; family Burkholderiaceae; genus Burkholderia; species Burkholderia sp. 4NA327C6. The sequence goes on from NZ_SCNZ01000013.1 coordinate 102,388, forward strand.
GCCCTGCGCATCGGGCGCGAGCCGGTCAGTCAGGCCGAGCGTGCGCGTGCTGAAGATCGTCGCGAGCAGCCCCGTGTGCTGCGCGCCGCGAGCGACCGAGACGCCGCGCACGAACGCCGCACGATCGGGCGATGCACCGGCGCGCATCGTGCGGCCGAGGATCGTGTGGTCGCGCAGCACCGCGAACAGCTCGCCCGTCATGAAGGTCTGGAAACGCTCGATCAGGCCGTCCCTCACCCATGCCCATTTCGCATGGGTGCCAGGCAAGCCGATCAGTACCCCTGAACGATCGGCGCCAAGCGTGGGATCGCTCGCGAGTGCACCGAATATCTGCGTTTCTTCGCCGCGCATCACGTCGGGCAATTCGCCCGTGGCGATGACGCCCGGCACGATCGAGATCGTCGTGCCGCGCGACGTCGTCACCGTAATGAGGCCCTTGACGAGCGCATCGGCGCCGGCCGGCACCGCGACGTACGGCGCCTCGCGCCAGCCCTGAGCGCTGCCGACCATCCCGGCGGCGAGCACCGGCAGGCCCGGCGTGCGGTCGAGCCAGTCGCCGCACGCTTCCTCGAACACGGCGTCGAACGCGCGCGCGCCGCCGCCCGGCACATGCATGACGCCCGCCGCACGGCTGCGCGTGTCGATGAGCGCGCCGTGCGCGTCGTACAGATAAGCGCGCAGCGACGTCGTGCCCCAGTCGAGCGCGATCAGCGACGGGGTGGCGGTACTGGCATCCGGAACGGGCCGGGTCGAAGTCGTCATCGTTTGATCCTGCGGGTACCCTGCGGCGGGCTCCAGCCCAGTTCCGCGGAAATGGCTCGCGCTTCGCGCTGCACGAGCGGAATCAGTTCGTCCATCCGGTCGTGCGGCATGTACGGAATCGTGCTCGCGACCGACACGGCCGCAACGATCGCGCCCGATGCGTCGCGGATCGGCGCGGCCACGCAGCGGATCGACGCCTCGTTCTCCTCGAGATCGAACGTGTAGCCGCCGGCCGCGTAATGCGCCATGCGCTGCAGGAACGCGCTCGTCTCGGGCCGGTTGTCCGGCTTGAAATTGACGCCGGCAAGCGCCCGCCGCGCGGCCTCGAACAGCGAGCGCCACGTGTCGGGATCGGTGTCGAGCATCATCGCCTTGCCGATGCCGGTCGACGCGAGCGGCATCCGGTGGCCGACGCGCGAGCGCATCTCGAGGCCGCGCGTGCCGGGAATCTTGTCGATGTACAGCACGTCGTCGCCGTCGCGCACGCCGAGATGGATCGTGTCGAGCGTCGCTTCCGCGAGCGCTTCGAGGTGCGGGCGCGCCACCGCGGTGAGCGGCATCTGCTCGAGCGCGATAGTGCCGAGCTCGATCAGCTTCGGGCCGAGCAGGTAGCCGCCCTGCACCTGGCGCAAATAGCGCGCCTGTACGAGGCTGCTGACGAGGCGATGCGTCGTGCTGCGCGTCGTGCCGAGCGCGGCGCCGATCGCACGCATGTCGCGCGCGCCGTTCGCGATCGCCTCGAGGATCGCGAGACCGCGCAGCAACGTCTGCGTACCGGCCTGCTGTGCGGCGAGATCGAGCGGCGTGCTGGTCGCGCCGATGCTGTCGGTCAGCGACGCATCGTCCGGCGTCGCACGCCGGGCGTCGAGGGCAAGGGTATCGGGCATCTTGGTCATGGGGCGGGGCTTCTTCAACGGAATCGGTGAAGCCGTTCGCACGATGCCGGAACTGCGCGCGGCGTCGCGACGAGGCGGCGGTCGATGCACCGAGTAAAGCGCCCGGCGAACTTCATGGAAGGTGTCTCCGTGTGCGTCGGGCGCCGCGCGATGCGTGGGTCCGAAGCTGTCGATGTGCTTCGGATTGTAGGAGCGCACGCACTCGCCTCCAATATTTGAATGCGTTGCCCAGATAATGAGAATTCGGCGCGAATCCGCCACGTATTCGACGTAACGGCGGCTTCATGTGCACGGGGGCGAAACCCGCCGTGCAGCAGGTTCCGCCCCCGTTTGTTCACCGCGCGCCGTGCTTACTGCTGGCTGCTCGTGCTGCGTGCCTGCATGTAGCGCTGGACGTCCGCGAACGACACGCGGCCGTTGCCGCCCGAGTCGATCTGCCGGAAGTGGTTCGCGACATAGCCGAGGCCGGCCGCGCGTGCCTGCGACTCCGTGATCGAACCCGTGTTCTGCGCGTCGGCCGCGCTGAACTGTCGCGCGAGCTTGCCCACCACCTGCGCATGCAGCGCGGCGCCCGTCGTCTGCGTGCCGGCGGTCGGCTTGCGCGCGGCCGGCGGCACATACGGATCGCCGAGCTGCGCCTGGCGCGCGCGCACCGGTGCGGCGGCGTCGCTCGCCTGCGCGAACGCGGATACGGATGCTGCGGCGCCGACACAGGCGAGCGCCGCGGCAACGACGATGAAACGGTTCTTCATATCAGGCTCCAGTCTGGAATGAGGTCGTCGACGGCAGGCGCGGCGCCACCGCGGGCGCGCATCGCCTGCCTGGCGCAGCATCAGTGCGCGGCCGCGTTGTAGAAGGTCACGAGGTCGGCTTTCTCCTGCGGACGCGACGTATCGTCGAGATAGACCATGTGTCCGCCCTGATAGTCCTTGATCGTCAGGTTCGGTTGCGTCCCGAGCCGCGCGAGGTCGAGCTCGGTCTGGTAGAACGGCGTCGCGATGTCGTGATATCCGTTCAGCGACAACACCTTCAGTTGCGGATTCAGCGATAGCGCCGCGGCGAGATCGGGGATCGTGTCCGGCATCGCGAGGCCGTCGTGCGTCCAGTCCCACGTGTTGATCGCATTGCTGCTCACCGAGTAGGCCGACTGCGCGGTGTACTTCAGCTCGTTCGGCAGGTACTTGCCGATCGTGTCGGTGAACGGCTTCGTGATGAACGAGCTCGACGGATCGCCGTCGGCCGCCAGCGGGCTCGATACCGGCACGTTCACGCGCGCGTCGTAGCGACCGATCAGCGTGCCCGGGATCAGCGACAGCTGGAAGCTGTTGTCGAAGAAGGTCGGGATCACGTTGAAGTCCGCATTCCACAGCGACTGCTTCACGCCGGTCGAATTCACCATCGTCGTGACGAGGGTCGGCGGCGGCGGCGTATGGCTCGCCAGGTATGCGTTCACGGCCGGCGCGTAGCTGCCGGCCGTCAGCAGGCGCATCTGGTCCGCATACTGCGGCAGGCTCGACGGGTTCGGGTTGTCGAGCTGGTAGTACGCGCCGACCGTGCCATACGACGGCACGAAACCCGCGCAACTCACCGGGCTCGACCCGTTGTTCGAGTTGCCGATGTAGTCGCTCGCCATGTCGCAGTTCACGTTGTAGTTCAGGATCGACGACTGCAGCACGATGCCGTCGAGTTTCACGCCGGCCGTCTCGAGCAGGTTCGCGAGCACGTCGGTGCGCGGCGTGCCGTACGATTCGCCGAACAGGTATTTCGGCGAGTCGTTGCGCTGGTTCACGGCGATGTAGCGCGTCACGAAATCGCGGAACGCGCCGCCGTCCTGGTCGACGCCCCAGAACGTCTGGTTCGTGTTCGGCGCGATCGCTTCCGAGAAGCCGGTGCCGATTGCATCGACGAACACGAGGTCGGTCGTGTCGAGCAGGCTTTCCTGGTTGTCGACGAACGGGAACGTCGACGTGTTCGCGTTCGGGTCACCCGTCTGGATCCGGCGCGGGCCGAACGAGCCGAGGTGCAGCCACACCGATGCCGAGCCGGGGCCGCCGTTGTACAGGAACGTGACGGGCCGCTTCGCCGCGGGCTGATTGTCGGCCGTATAGGCGACATAGAAGAACGATGCTTCGGGCGCGCCGGTCTGCGGATTGCGCGCGACGAGGTGGCCGGCCGTGGCCGTATAGCGGATCGTCTTGCCGTTGAGGGTGATCTGGTGATGCGTGACGGCGGCCTTTTCAACCGCGGCGGAGGCGTCGAGCGACGCGTTTGCGCTCGACGAATAACTGTTCGGATCGTTGTACGCCTTGTCCACCTGACTGGCGGGATCGGCTGAATTGTCGGCGCTGGCAGCAGTAGACGAAGTCACGTCGTCGTTGCAGGCCGTCAGAATCAGCGAAGAAAACACCACTCCCAACAACAGCTTCGCTTTGCTTGCTGGCATCGTTGCTTTCCTTCTCTCGGATGTTGTTGTGTCGAGCAGCCGGATAAGCCACCCCCCGCCTCGATAGCGGCCGATAAGCCGAGGCGCTGGCCAATATACGCGAGCCCGTCAGCTTTGAAAAATTTTGAAATATTTGGCTGGCGGCCGGTGCGGCGCACACCTTTCAGGAATGCTTCGGTTTGCGAAACGTTGCATTTCACATACCTTTCATCGACTTTCGTGTTTACGCGGGAAGACTAAAAATCCCGGAATTTCGTGCCATATCGGCAAACAAAATCGCACGGCGCCCGGTATTGCTCAGCAAAACGAAATAGATGGATTCGTCTAAAGGATGTGGCACGAAATGCGTATGACACACATGTGCCGCAGTGCACAAACGATCCGCGCGTGGCGCACGGGCGATGAAACCGTCAATGCGACGGCGCGAGCGCGCCGTTCATTGCGATTGCGGCAGCTCGGCCGCGCCCATCCGGCGGGCAATGACTGCCGCACGCTGCGCCTGGTAGGCCGAGCCGCGGTGCGCGTCGAACCAGCGCGGCTTCGGCAGCATCACCGCGAGACGCGCCGATTGCCACGCGCCGAGCCGGCTCGCGGGAATCCTGTAGTAATAGCGGGCGGCCGCTTCGGCGCCGTACACGCCGCGCCCCCACTCGACGGAATTCAGGTAGATCTCGAAGATCCGCTCCTTGTCGAGCACCGTTTCGAGCATCCACGTGATGATGAGCTCCTGCCCCTTGCGGATGTAGCTCTTCTCGCGCGACAGGAACAGGTTGCGCGCGAGTTGCTGCGTGATCGTCGAGCCGCCGGAGACGATCCGGCCGCGCGCCTTGTTCTTCTCCCACGCCTGCAGGATCGCGTCGACGTCGTAGCCGTTGTTGGTCGCGAACGTCGAATCTTCCGACGCGATCAGCGCGCGCTTCAGGTTGCGCGAGATCTGGTCGTACGGCACCCATTGATGCTGGATCTGCGCGGGCGACTTGTCACGCGACAGCCACCACGCGTCGGTGCGCATGAACGCGGTCGAGCCCGGGTTCATGAACGACCACAGCGCGATCTGCGCGAGATAGAACAGCTGCGTCGCGAGCCACGCGCCCGCGAACACCGATCCCGCATAGACGATCCAGCGGGTCGGGCTCACCGTCCGCGTGGGCTGTGTGCCGCTCACCGCCACCACGTGCCGCGCTCCGTTCAGCTTGCCGCAAGCGCCTGGCGCAGCGCGGCCAGCACCGGTGCGCCGTCCGGCCGCACGCCGCGCCAGATGAAGAACGATTCGGCCGCCTGCTCGACGAGCATCCCGAGGCCGTCGGCCGTGCGGGCGCCGAGCGACGCCGCATGCTGCATGAACACCGTCGGCTGCGCGCCGTACATCATGTCGTACGCAAGCGTGCCCGCGCCGAATGCCGCCGCGTCGCACTCCGGCAGCGCGGCATCGAGGCTGCCGGCCGTAGCATTGATCACCACGTCGTACGGCTCCGCGCGCACGACATCGGGGCCGCCGCCCGCGAGCGTGCAGCCCGCGTCGTGCGCGGCCTGCATGAACTGGCCGACGAGCGCTTCGGCCTTGCTCGCGGTGCGATTCACGATCGTGATCGACAGCGGTGCGCGGTCGAGCAGCGGCAGTACGACACCGCGTGCCGCGCCACCCGCGCCGAGCAGCAGGATGCGTGCGCCTGCCAGCGACACGCCGAGATTCGCTTCGATGTCGCGCACGAGGCCGACACCGTCGGTGTTGTCGCCGTGGATGCGGCCGTCGGCGTCGATGCGCAGCGTATTCACGGCACCCGCCGCCGCGGCGCGCGGCGACAACGTGTCGGCAAGCGCATGCGCGTCGAGCTTGAACGGCACCGTCACGTTCGCACCGCGACCGCCTTCGGCGACGAATGCCCGCACGGCCGCCTCGAAACCGTCGACCGGCGCGAGTCGGTGCGTGTATTCGACCAGTTCGCCCGTTTGTGCGGCGAATTGCGCGTGAATGAACGGCGACTTGCTGTGCGCCACCGGATTGCCGAACACCACATAACGGTCGGCGCCGCTCGTCGACGCGACCGCGGTCATGATGCGCGCCCCTCTTCGCCGGCGTCGCCGTTCGCGGCTTCGCCGCCTTCGCCAGCTGCTGCGCCATCCGCTTCCGCCAGTGCTTCGGCTTCGGTTTCGGCCGTCGCGTCTTCGGCGTCGATCAGCGTGTCTTCGCCGCCTTCGGCGTCATCCTCTTCCTCAGCCGCGTCGCCGCTCGTCACGGTCGGCGCGTCGAGCACGTTCAGCAACCGTACCGACGCCTCGATCGTCAACTCGTCGAGCGACATCACGTCGAGCAGCACGCGCGTGCCGCGCGCATGCACGCCGAGCCCCGGCACGTGCAGCAGCAGCGGAATTTCCTCGAGGCGCACGAGGTCGCCCTTCACGACGCTCGCGACGACCTGCTTCTTCTGTTCCTGCGCGAGCCAGCGCAGGCACCAGAAATATTCCATCCGGCGCTGGTAGTCGGCGTAGGCCGTGTAGGTGTCGTCGAAGCCCTGCACGACTGCGTACAGATCGGCGTCCTTCGGCTTGAACGGCGCGGCGAGCTTCGCGGTAACGCCATGCTGCACGCACGCGAGCAATTGCCACTGGTTCACGAGGTCGACGTAGCGGCGCAGCGGCGACGTGCTCCACGCGTACTGCGCCACGCCGAGGCCTTCATGCGGCGCGGCCGTCGTCTGCATCCGCGTGCGCTTCGGGCCCGGCGCGCCGAAGCCGCGCTGCGAGCGGTAGATGCCCGGCACCGTGTGGTCGTGCAGGAACGCGCCCCAGGTCGAGTTCGCGAGGATCGCGAGCTCCGACACGATCAGGTCGAGCGGCGACCCGCGACGGCGCGGCGTGATCGACACGTGCTCGCCGTCGACGTAGAAGTTGTAGTCGGTGTTGCGCTGCACCTCGCGCTTCAGGCCATAGCCCGCGCGCGCGACCTGGCGCTTCTCGAACAGCGCCTGCGCGAGCGGCCACAGCACGGCGATGTCGTCCTTGTGCGGATAGTCGCCGGTGCCGGCCGCGAGCGTCTCTTCGTTGACGAGTTCGTCGAGGTGGTTGTGTCGCAGGTTGCTCTTCACGAACACGAGCTCGGCGCGCGTCTCGTTCGCGACGATCTCCTGCGTTTCGCGGTTGACGATGATGTACAGCGACAGCGCCGGGCGGTAATCGCCCTCTTTCAGCGTGAACACGTCGACGACGTCGTCCGGCAGCATCGTGATCTTGTCGCCCGGCATGTAGACGGTCGACAGGCGCGTGCGCGCGATCGCGTCGACCGGGTCGCCGCGCACGATGCCGAGCGCCGGTGCCGCGATGTGCACGCCGATCCGCACGCGGCCGTCGGCCAGGTGCTCGACCGAGAACGCATCGTCGATTTCGGTCGTCGTGATGTCGTCGATCGAGAACGCCTGAACGTCCGCGCGCGGCAGATCGTCCGGCAGCGCGCCGACCGTGACGGCCGGGAAGCCCGTGCCGTGCGGGAAGAATTCCGCGAGGAAGCGCGCCTCGTGCAGCGCGCGCGGCGACGCGATGCCGCCGCAGTCGAGCATCAGCCGCGCCGGCGACACGCCGCGCGCGGCAGCCGCCGCTTCCATTGCCTTGTATTCGATCGCGTTCTTGTCCGGCCGCGTCAGCAGCCCGAGCACCTTGCCCGCGAACGCGTCCGGCAGCTTGCCGGCCTTCAGTTCCTCTTCATACTGCACCTGGACGAGCGCCTGCTGGCGCTTGCGCTCGAGCGACGCGAGCGCCATCTTGAGTTGCTCTTCCGGCGCGCGCTGGTACTGGCCGCGCCCCTTGCGGCGAAAGTAGACGGGCGAGCCGTGTAGTCGCAACACCAGCGCCGCGCGCTCGACCGGGCCGTACGTCGCGCCGAAGTATTCCGCGGCCAGCGCCGTATACGCGAACTCGTCGGCCGGCGCGCATTCCCACAGGAAATCCAGATCGATCTGCTGCGCGGCCGTGTCGGCCTCCTGCATCAGTTCGCTTGCGGCCGGCTTGTCGAATTCGATCAGCACGTCTTTCGCGCGCACCTTCGCCCGCCGCCCGCCGGGCAACTCGACCTGAAACGCGTCGCCCTGGCGCGACAGCACGCTGCCCGCCTTGAAACTGCCCGATTCCTCGAAGAAAACGTTCACTCAGTACTCTCGTTCAGACTGCCGGGCGCCGCGTCGGCGGCGCCGCATGATGATGGGAATTCGATCGGCACGTGGCCGGTTTAAGACGTCTTTCCGTCGCAAAACGCGAGAACGTCGTCGACATAGTCGGCAAATTCGCTGATCCCGTGATCGCTGCCTTCGATCACGCGCGTTTTCGCGCCCGGGTAATGCGCGAGCATCTCGCGGTAATCGAGCACCTCGTCGCCGGTCGCCGCGAACAGATAGTAGCGTTCGGCACGCGTGATCGCCGGCACGCGCAGCGCATCGAGCTCCTGCAGGTGACGGCGCTCGACGACGATCGTGCCGCCGCCGTGGTACAGCGGCTGTTCACCGAGATGCTGCTCCAGATCGCGTTGCGGCACGATGGCCGGATTCAGCAGCACGGCCTTCCAGCCGTGCTTTTCGGCCAGCCAAGTCGCGTAATAGCCGCCGAGCGAGCTGCCGATGACGGTCACGTCGCGCGCACCGGCCACCTCCGCCTCCGCGACCGCGATCGCCTCGAGCGGCGACACCGACAGCGACGGGCACCGCCACTCGTCGGTGCGGCCGAGTTCGGCCATGCGCGCGGCAAGTAGCCGCGACTTCTGCGATTCCGGCGACGACCGGAAGCCGTGCAGGTACAGGATCACGGGCGGCTCCCGAGCGCGTCGAGCAGCTTCTGGTGCACGCCGCCGAAGCCGCCGTTGCTCATCACGAGCACATGGTCGCCCGGGCGCGCGGCCGCGACGACGGACTTCACCAGCAGGTGCAGATCGTCGAATGCGTGCGCCTTCTCACCCAGCGGCGCCAGGGCCTCGGCCAGATTCCAGCCGAGCGCATCGCGCCCGGTCGGCGCGCCGTAGCCGAACACGAGATCGGCGTCGGCCAGGCTCGCCGGCAATTGCGACTTCATCACGCCGAGCTTCATGGTGTTCGAGCGCGGCTCGAGCACCGCGAGGATGCGGGCATTCTGACGGCCGATGCGTGCACGAAGGCCGGCGATCGTAGTGTCGATCGCGGTCGGATGGTGCGCGAAGTCGTCGTAGACGGTCACGCCGTCCACGCTGCCGCGCACTTCCATCCGGCGCTTCACGTTGCGGAACGACGCGAGGGATTCGGCCGCCTGCGCGGGCGGCACGCCGACATGGCGCGCGGCCGCGATCGCCGCGAGCGCGTTCATCCGGTTGTGATCGCCCTGCACTTGCCACGCGACTTCGCCGACGCGTTCCGCGTGCGAATACACCGCGAAGCGCTCGTCGACCGGCACGCCGTCCTCGGCCGGCAGCGCCTGCCAGCCGCCGTCGACGCCGAAGCGCTCGACCTCGCTCCAGCAGCCGCGCGCCAGCACGCGCTCGAGCGCATCCGAGCGGCCGTTGGTGACGATCCGGCCGACACCGGGCACGGTACGCACGAGATGGTGGAATTGCGTCTCGATCGCGGCGAGATCCGGGAAGATGTCGGCGTGATCGAATTCGAGGTTGTTCAGCACCGCGGTGCGCGGCCGGTAGTGGACGAACTTCGAGCGCTTGTCGAAGAACGCCGTATCGTATTCGTCGGCCTCGATCACGAAGAAGCTCGAATCGGTGAGCCGCGCCGACACGCCGAAGTTCAGCGGCACGCCGCCGATCAGGAAGCCCGGATTCAGGCCCGAGTCTTCCAGCAGCCACGCGAGCATCGACGACGTGGTCGTCTTGCCGTGCGTGCCCGCGACCGCGAGCACCCATTTGCCGGCCAGCACGTGCTCGCCGAGCCATTGCGGGCCCGACACGTACGGCAGGCCGCGATCCAGGATCGCCTCCATCAGCGGATTGCCGCGCGTGACGACGTTGCCGATCACGAACAGGTCCGGGTTCAGGTCGATCTGCTCGGCGCCGTAGCCCTCGATCAGCGTGATGCCCTGCGCCTCGAGCTGCGTGCTCATCGGCGGATAGACGCCCGCGTCGCAACCCGTCACCGTGTGGCCCGCCTCGCGCGCGAGTACGGCGAGACCGCCCATGAAGGTGCCGCAGATGCCAAGAATGTGGATGTGCATAGATGAATGCTTTCGCGCCGCCGGGCGCCGTCGATTCGGAAAGGATGCGTGTGCGGCGCGGCGGACGGGCCGTGCGGTCGACGCCCGGCCAACGGCTTTTGCCGCGACACAAAGAACACTATTGTAACTGACGGCCTGCCGTGCCCGGCGGCCCGAACGCTGCGCGCGGACGGCGCCGGCACGCCGGCCGGCAGGCCGCCGCACCCGCGCTCGGGCCCTGCGGCGATCGAGTATGATTGCCGGATCATGTCTCGTAAAACCCTTCTCGACCCGCGGCGCGTCCGCGAGGAAATCGCCCAGTCCGCCGCGCGCCTGATCGCGGAGGACGGCCTGGACTATGCCGGCGCCAAGCGCAAGGCCGCGCGGCAGTTGCTGGGCGATACGCGCGTTGCCGGCGAATGGCTGCCGGATAACGACCAGATCGAGGAAGAATTGCGCGAGTACCTCGCCCTGTTCCAGAGCGACACGCAGCCGGACGAACTGCGCCGCCTGCGTGAAATCGCGCTCGACTGGATGCGCCGGCTCGCCGAGTTCCATCCTTATGTGACGGGCGCCGTGCTGAACGGCACCGCGAACGCACATTCGGACATCCATTTGCAGGCATTCACCGACAACCCGAAGGACGTCGCGATCTACCTGCTGAACCAGAACGTCCAGTACGACGTATCCGAGACGCGGCACTTCGCGGGTCGCGCCGACGTCGAGACGCTCAGTTTCCTGTGGCGCCCGCGGCGCGACGTCGATGCAATCGGCATCCACCTCGCGCTCTATGCGAGCGACGACCTGCGTGGCGCGGTCAAGGCCGACGCGCGCGGCCGGGTCGCCCGTGCGGATGCCGCCGCGCTGCGCGCGCTCGTCGAAGCAGGCAAGACCCCTTCCGAACCGGAATGATTCAACGATGATGATGAAACGCATGTTGGCGCTCGCGGTGGTCGCGGCCGCCGCCGTTGCCGGCGGGCTCGCCGCCGGCCATTGGTTCCGCGGCACCGCGGATGACGGTGTCGCCGTCGCCGCACCCGCCGCGCACGGCACCCCGGTCGAACAGTTGTGGGCCGCATCGCTGACGGGCACCGACGGCAAGCCGGCCACGCTGTCCGCCTTCAAGGGCCAGAAGGTCGTCGTCAATTTCTGGGCGTCGTGGTGCGGCCCGTGCGTCGAGGAGATGCCGGAGCTCGTCGCGCTGTCGCACCAGTACAAACAGAAGGGCATCCGTTTCATCGGGATCGGCGTCGATTCCGAGCAGAATGTGAAGAACTTTCTGCAGAAGGTGAAGGTCGATTACCCGGTATTCGTCAGCGGATATGCCGGCGCCGATCTGGCCCGTAATTTCGGAAATACTGCCGGCGCGTTGCCGTTTACGGTCGTCATCGACGAAACCGGCAAGATTCGCGAGACAAAATTGGGACAAATCCAGCCGGCCGAGCTGAAAAAGACGCTCGACGCGCTGTAACCTGCCCGAACGGCGGCCCGCACGTTGGCGGCGACTTGCCCGTCGATCGCCGCAATTTCGCGTGAATTCGCCGATACTTTGAATGCGCGCCGGTAATTCTTGCAGGTCGCGCGCGCTCGGCCGCTCGGCAAAACTAGACAAATTTCTCTAAATAGCGCTAAAGTTCGCGCAATTCCGCAGAAATAGAAGCGACCATGACACGATTGCTGGTGTTGCACGGCCCCAACCTGAACCTTCTCGGCACCCGGGAACCGGAGGTGTACGGCCGCGTCACGCTCGCACAGATCGATCAGGCGCTTGCCGCGCGCGCCCGGGAAGCCGGCGCCGAACTGTCGTCGTTCCAGAGCAACCATGAGGGCGCGCTGGTCGACCGCATCCAGGCCGCGCGGGAGGAACAGACCGATTTCATCCTGATCAATCCGGCCGCGTACACGCACACGAGCGTCGCGATCCGGGACGCGATCGCCGGCGTTGGCATCCCGTTCGTCGAGGTTCACTTGTCGAACGTGCATCGCCGCGAAGCGTTCAGGCACCACTCCTACTTTTCCGACCAGGCCGAAGGCGTGATCTGCGGGCTCGGCTGGAAAGGTTATCTGTACGCGCTCGAGCACGCGCTGGACAAGCTGCAAGGCACGTCGCGCGGCTGATTTCGCGATCTAGATTCAGCGCCGGCCCCTAACCGGCGCTTTCACGTATTGAAAGGGGAATTCCCGATGGATCTTCGTAAGCTGAAAACTCTGATCGACCTCGTTTCCGAATCCGGCATCTCCGAGCTGGAAGTGACGGAAGGCGAAGGCAAGGTGCGCATCGTCAAGAACGCACCGCCGGTCTACGTGCAGCCGACGGCTGGGTATGCCCCGCAAGTCAGCGCGCCCGCTCCGTCGGCCGCGCTGCCGACCGAAGGCGCTGTCGCGCCGGCCGCAGGCGCCGCAGCCGCTCCGGCTGTCCCGCAGGGCCACGTCGTGACGTCGCCGATGGTCGGCACGTTCTATCGTGCTCCGTCGCCGGGCGCGGACCCGTTCGTCCAGGTCGGCGACACGGTCAAGGAAGGCCAGACGATCTGCATCATCGAAGCGATGAAGCTGCTCAACGAGATCGAGTCGGACAAGGCCGGCGTGATCAAGGAAATCCTCGTCGAGAACGGCCAGGCCGTCGAATACGGCCAGCCGCTTTTCGTGATCGGCTAAGTCCGCCGCGCGGCCTGCGGGCCGCGCGCCGCCGATGCCCGCCAGGCGCCGTTCGCGCGCCCCTCGAAGAGACGAATACTCGCTATGTTTGAAAAAATCCTCATTGCCAACCGCGGTGAAATCGCGCTGCGCATCCAGCGTGCGTGCCGTGAGCTCGGCGTCAAGACGGTGGTCGTCTACTCGGAAGCCGACAAGGAAGCCAAGTACGTGCGCCTCGCGGACGAAGCCGTCTGTATCGGCCCGGCCCCGTCGAACCTGAGCTACCTGAACATGCCGGCGCTGATCAGTGCCGCGGAAGTCACCGATGCCGAGGCGATCCACCCCGGCTACGGCTTCCTGTCGGAGAACGCCGATTTCGCGGAACGTGTCGAGCAGTCGGGCTTCACGTTCATCGGGCCGCGCCCGGAAACGATCCGCATGATGGGTGACAAGGTCACCGCGAAGCAGACGATGATCAAGACCGGCGTGCCGTGCGTGCCGGGCTCGGAAGGCGCGCTGCCGGACGATCCGAAGGAGATCGTCAAGATTGCGCGCGCGATCGGCTATCCGGTCATCATCAAGGCGGCAGGCGGCGGTGGCGGGCGCGGGATGCGCGTCGTGCACACCGAGGCCGCGCTCGTCAACGCGGTCAACATGACCCGCGAGGAAGCCGGCCGTGCGTTCGGCAACCCGCAGGTGTACATGGAGAAGTTCCTCGAGAACCCGCGCCACATCGAAATCCAGGTGCTGTCCGACGCGTACAAGAACGCGATCTGGCTCGGCGAACGCGATTGCTCGATGCAGCGCCGCCACCAGAAGGTGATCGAGGAAGCGCCGGCACCCGGCATTCCGCGCCGCCTGATCGACCGCATCGGCGACCGCTGCGCGGACGCCTGCAAGAAGATGGGCTACCTCGGGGCGGGCACGTTCGAATTCCTGTACGAAAACGGCGAGTTCTACTTCATCGAGATGAACACGCGCGTGCAGGTCGAGCACCCGGTATCGGAGCTGATCACGGGGGTCGACATCGTGCAGGAACAGATCCGCATCGCGGCCGGCGAGAAGCTCACGCTGCGCCAGCGCGACATCCAGTTCCGCGGACATGCGATCGAATGCCGGATCAACGCGGAGGATCCGTTCAAGTTCACGCCGTCGCCGGGCCGGATCACGTCGTGGCATACGCCGGGCGGCCCCGGCGTGCGCGTCGATTCGCATGCCTACAATGGCTATTTCGTGCCGCCGAACTATGATTCGATGATCGGCAAGCTGATCACCTACGGCGCGACCCGCGAGCAGGCGATCAGCCGGATGCGCATCGCGCTGTCGGAAATGGTCGTCGAAGGCATCCAGACCAACATCCCGCTGCACCGCGAGCTGATGATCGATTCGAAGTTCGTCGAAGGCGGCACCAGCATCCACTACCTCGAAAACCGGCTCGCCCAGAAGCAGCAGGTCGCACCGGAAGAAGCGTAAGCATGAGCTATCGCGAACTCGTCGTCGAACTGGCCCGTGAGCATGCGGAGGCGCTGTCCGACGCGCTGCTCGAACTCGGCGCGCTGTCGGTGTCGGTCGAAGATGCCGACGCCGACACGCCCGACGAACAGCCGCTCTTCGGCGAGCCGGGCCTCGTGCCCGACCGCACCGCGTGGCAGCACTCGCGCGTGGTCGCGCTGCTCGCGGCCGACCATGAGCCGGCCGTGCTGCTCGCGGCCGCCGCGAACGAGATCGGCGTCGCCGAGACGCCGGCGTTCACCGTCCGCGAAGTCGAGGAACAGGACTGGGTGCGACTCACGCAATCGCAGTTCGAGCCGATCCCGATCGGCGAGCGGATCTGGGTCGTGCCGTCGTGGCACGATGCACCCGATCCCGACGCGCTCATCCTCGAACTCGATCCGGGCCTCGCATTCGGCACCGGCAGCCACCCGACCACGCGCCTGTGCATGGAATGGCTCGAGCAGTCGGTAAAGCCGGGCCAGTCGGTGCTCGACTACGGCTGTGGCTCCGGCATTCTCGCGATCCTCGCGAAGAAATGCGGGGCGAACCCCGTCATCGGCATCGACATCGATCCGCAAGCGGTCGAATCGGCGCGGCAGAACAGCGAACGCAACCATGCGGAAGTCACGTATGGGCTGCCCGACGCATGCCCGGACGGCGAATTCGACATCGTCGTCGCGAACATCCTGTCGAATCCGCTGAAGCTGATGGCGTCGATGCTCGCGTCGAAGGTCAAGCCGGGCGGGCGCATCGCGCTGTCGGGCGTGCTCGCGCGCCAGGCGGACGAAGTGGCGGCCGTCTACGCACGCTACGTCGACATCTCGGTCTGGCGTGAGCACGAAGGTTGGGTATGCCTCGCCGGAACCCGACGCGAAAGCCATTAGAATAGCGCTGTCCTTCACTCTGGCCAGCAGGCCGCCCGGCTCGACATGCTTCTTGCGACGCGCTGCCCTCATTGCGAAACCGTCTTCCGGCTGCAGCAGGAACAGCTCTCGCTGCATCAAGGGCTCGTGCGCTGCGGGCATTGCCACGAAGTCTTCAACGCATCCGAGTCGCTCGTTCCCGAGCACGCGCAGCAGCCCGAGCTGGCCCTGACCGAACCGGCTGCCGCGCCGGATGGCGGTGATGCGCCTCTTCCGGCCCCGCCTCGGCTGTTCGCTGCCGAAGCGCCGGCCGGGTCACCGTCCGACACCGATTACAAGCCGGAAGGCTGGGACATGTGGGCGCCATGGCTCGATGCCGGCGTCGACCCGTCGCTGCAGCACAGCGTGCGGACCGTGCGCACCGAGCCGCTGATCCCGCTCGCCCTTCCGTCGACCGAAGCCGGCGTCGTTCACCTGTCGGGTACTCCCGCACCGTTCGCGCCCTCCCCCGCCGAGCTGGACGCCTCCGCTGCCGTCGAACAACCGGCCGAATCGCTGCATACGCAAACGCAGGCGCCGCAGGATACCGAACCATCGGCCGCGCCCGTCGAACGCGACCCGCGTGAGCCCCGCTTCGTCGCCCATCTTCCGTCGGACGCAGAAACCGCTCGCGACGCCGCCGAACCCGTCGGCACCGCACACTTCGCCGTGCCGGACGACGAACGCGCGCCGCGCGAACCGCGCTTTGCGTTCGCGCCTGCGCCAGCCGTCACCGAGGCCGGATCCGAGCCCAACACCGCTGACACCGCCCGGCACGACGAGACGCCCGCCGCAACGCCCCACGCGCCGGCCGCCCCCTTCCCCGCCGCGCTGACCGACGACGATCGTCCGCATTTCGCCGTCACGCGCGAGACGCGCGCGCCGCAGCGACGCGGCATGCTCGGCGGCTTTTTCGGCGGCCTCGTCGCGGCCGTGCTCGCCGTGCTGCTCGTCGGGCAACTCGCATGGTGGCAACGCGAAACGCTGATGATCTACTGGCCCGTCACGCAGGGGTGGCTCCGGCAGGCCTGCGCGCCGCTCGGCTGCAAGGTCGCGCCGCCGCGCGCGATCGACGGCCTGAGGCTCGACGCGACCGACCTGCGCCAGCTCGACGGGCCACGCGAGCTCGAGCTGAAGGTGCCGCTGACGAACCGCTACCGTGTCGCGCTCGCGTACCCGTCGCTCGAGTTGACGCTGCTCGACGACACCAACCACGTGACCGTGCGCCGCGTACTCGCGCCGCGCGACTACGTGCGCCCGGGCACGCCGATCGACGCCGGGCTGCCGCCCGGCACGACGCAGACGATGGTCGTCCGTGTCGACACGAACGGCACGCCCGCCTCGAATTTCCGCGTCCAGATTTTCTATCCGTGACGCGCCGCGGCGCGCGTCTGCGCGCCCGTCTCAACCCGCGCGCCCGAGCGGCGCGCTATTTCGGAGCACGAACATGAGCAAAGTTACGCTGGGTGGCAACCCGATCGATCTCGCCGGCACGTTCCCGGCCGTCGGCGCACAAGGCGCCGATTTCAAGCTGGTCGGCAAGGACCTCGCCGACCTGTCGCTCGCCAGCTTCGCCGGCAAGCGCAAGGTGCTGAACATCGTCCCGAGCCTCGACACGCCGACCTGCGCGACGTCGACCCGCAAGTTCAACGAAGCCGCTTCGTCGCTCGACAACACGGTCGTCGTCGTCGTGTCCGCCGACCTGCCGTTCGCTGCTACGCGCTTCTGCACGACCGAAGGCCTCGAGAACGTCGTGACGGCTTCGACGTTCCGCACCGGCCGCGCGTTCGCGAACGCGTACGGCGTCGACGTGACGAGCGGCCCGCTGAACGGCCTGACCGCACGTGCGGTCGTCGTGCTCGACGCGCAGGACAAGGTGATCCACGCGGAACTCGTCGGCGAAATCAAGGACGAGCCGAACTACGATGCAGCGCTTGCCGCACTGAAGTAAGCTTTCTTTCGCTTTCCCCTGCCGCGCCGCGCCTTTCGCGCGGCGTTGTCGCGCAGGGTCCCTCATTTCTACAGGAACGCACACCTTGGCTACGTTGATTTGCGGCTCGATCGCCTACGATTCCATCATGACTTTCGAGGGGCGGTTCCGCGAGCACATCCTGCCCGACCAGGTGCACCTCATCAACCTGAGCTTCCTGGTGCCGACGATGCGCCGCGAATTCGGCGGCTGCGCGGGCAACATCGCGTACGCGCTGCACCTGCTCGGCGGCGATGCGCGCATCATGGGGACGATAGGCGCGCTCGACGCGCAGCCGTATCTCGACCGGCTCGAGCAGCTCGGCCTGCGCCGCGATCACGTTCGCGTGCTGCCCGAGACTTATACGGCGCAGGCGATGATCACGACCGATCTCGACAACAACCAGATCACGGCGTTCCACCCGGGCGCGATGATGCAGTCGCACCTGAACCACGCGGGCGACGCGCCGGGCATCAAGCTCGCGATCGTCGGCCCCGACGGCTTCGACGGGATGGTGCAGCACGTGGAAGAACTCGCCAGGGCCGGGGTGCCGTTCGTGTTCGATCCGGGCCAGGGCCTGCCGCTGTTCGACGGTGCGACGCTGCGCCGCAGCATTGAACTTGCGACCTTCGTAGCGGTCAACGACTACGAGGCCAAGCTGGTGAGCGACAAGACGGGATGGTCCGAAGATGAAATCGCCAGCCGGGTCGACGCCCTCGTCATTACGCGCGGCGAGCACGGCGCGACCATCCGCCACAAGCAGGGCACGGAGCAGATTCCTGTCGTGCCGGCCGAGCGGATCTCCGATCCGACCGGCTGCGGCGATGCCTTCCGGGGTGGCTTGCTGTACGGCATCGAGCATGGCCTCGACTGGGCAACCACGGGCCGCCTCGCGAGCCTGATGGGCTCGATCAAGATCGCCCACCAGGGGCCCCAGACTTACGCACTGACGCGCGCCGAAATCGACGCGCGCTTCGAGACTGCATTCGGTTACAGTCTCAAATGAATTTTGTGGGAGAGCAAAGATGTTGACGAAAAAGACCCTCACGCTCGCGGCCATGCTGACGGCCTCGCTGACGCTCACCGGCTGCTTCACCGCACCCGGTTCGGCGGATGTCTATAGCGTCGGCCAGGCGCAGCGCGAACAGACGGTTCGCATGGGAACGGTCGAAAGCGTCCGCGCGGTACGCATCCAGTCCGACGGCGGCGGCAGCGCGATCGGCACGCTCGGCGGCGGCGCACTCGGCGCAGTGGCAGGCAGCGCAATCGGCGGCGGCAAGGGGTCGATCCTGACCGCGATCGCCGGCGGCCTCGTCGGCGCGGTCGCGGGCAACGCGGTCGGCGAAAACCTCAGCACGGCGAACGGTGTCGAAATCACCGTGCGCCTCGACAACGGCGATCTGCGCTCGATCACGCAGGCGGCAAGCGGCGAAGCGTTCCGCGCCGGCGAACGCGTGCGACTGCTGTCGAGCGGCGGCGTCACGCGCGTCACGCACTAACAGGTACCTCAGCACGCGGCGCAAGCCGCGGTCGAACGCATGTGCGAAGCTGCACATGCGTTTTTTTTTCGTCCGTAATCGCCGCAGCCTCCATACGGGCGCCAGGTATGCCGGCACCCGGCACATCGGCGAGGACGGACGAAAAAAAATCCCGCCACCTGAGCCAGATGGCGGGACTGATTGAGTAGCGCTACTCAACCCACGGACACCACGTGAGTGTCCGGGTGGTGCAGGTCAGCCTCGATTACGGACGGCTGCCGGTCGGGAACGGCCATGCTGCTGCCGGGTTGAGCGCGGTCTTCACGCCCGATGCCGGCGCAACCGATGCGGTCGACGCGGTCGTTGCCGGCGCAGCCTTCTTCACGACGGCCTTCTTCGGAGCAGCAGCCTTCTTCGGAGCGGCGGCCTTCTTCGCCGGAGCCGGAGCGGCAGCCGGAGCAGCAGCGGCAGCCTTCTTCGCGGGAGCAGCGGCCTTCTTCGCAGGGGCAGCCTTCTTCGCAGCAGGCGCAGCCTTCTTCGCGGCAGCCTTCTTCGCAGGCGCAGCCTTCTTCGCAGCAGCCTTCTTAGCCGGCGCGGCCTTCTTCGCAGCAGCCTTCTTAGCCGGTGCGGCCTTCTTCGCAGCAACCTTCTTCACTGCGACTTTCTTGGCTGCAACCTTCTTCGCTGCGGCCTTCTTGGCCGGCGCTGCCTTCTTCGCGGCAACCTTCTTCACTGCGACCTTCTTGGCAGCAACCTTCTTCGTTGCGACCTTCTTCGCAGCAACCTTCTTCACTGCTGCCTTCTTGGCCGGCGCTGCCTTCTTCGCGGCAACCTTCTTCACCGCGACCTTCTTCGCAGCAACCTTCTTCACTGCAGCGGCCTTCTTCGCCGGAGCAGCAGCCTTCTTCGCAGCGACCTTCTTCACTGCGGCCTTCTTTGCAGCCGGTTTCTTCTTGGCAAGTGCCATGTTGTTCTCCTTCAGGTTCAGATGAGAGTCAGTTCAAACTACACCCTTCGTCAAAACCCGCTTCCCGCGGACGCTGTTCAGGACGTGCGCTTCGAAGCGGGCTATTCATCGGCGTACGCGGATACCACGCGCTTACGCTAATGAATACGGTATGGCGCGCGTGGCCACCCGGCCTCGCGCGCCAAATCAAGTCGGTAGCCGGCGCACCTCGCGCCGCTACCCCTAATCGCTTGATCAAGCGGACCGCCACACGGCCGTCCGCTTTTTCCGGAGGGAAGTTTGCCCATCCCACTGAAGGGTTCGCAAAGTGCCTGTCGTGTCGTCGTGCCGTTAAGGCACCGGGCATGCTTTGCATCAGGCGTTCTTGCTCCTAAACCTTGAGCCGGGGCCGAGAGGCCGCCGGCTGTTCCATCATGTGACGGGTTCGCTGCTGCGGGTTATTCCCAGGACAGCGCACCACCCGTCTGATACTCGATCACACGCGTCTCGAAGAAGTTGCGTTCCTTCTTCAGGTCGATCATCTCGCTCATCCACGGGAACGGGTTTTCCTCGTTCGGGTACAGCGGATCGAGGCCGATCTGCTGGCAACGACGGTTGCTGATGAAGCGCAGATAGCTCTTGAACATCGACGCGTTCAGACCCAGCACGCCGCGCGGCATCGTGTCCTCGGCGTAGCGGTATTCGAGTTCGACAGCCTGCTTGAACAGCTCGCGGATCTCGGCGCGGAATTCGGCGGTCCAGAGATGCGGATTCTCGAGCTTGATCTGGTTGATCAGGTCGATGCCGAAGTTGCAGTGCATCGACTCGTCGCGCAGGATGTACTGATATTGCTCTGCAGCACCCGTCATCTTGTTCTGGCGGCCGAGTGCGAGGATCTGCGTAAACCCGACGTAGAAGAACAGGCCTTCCATGATGCAGGCGAACACGATCAGCGACTTCAGCAGCTTCTGATCCGCTTCGAGCGTGCCGGTCTTGAAGGCCGGATCCGTCAGCGTGTGGATGAACGGAATCAGGAATTCGTCCTTCGCGCGGATCGACGTGACCTCGTGGTACGCGTTGAAGATCTCGCCTTCGTCGAGACCGAGCGATTCGACAATGTATTGGTACGCGTGCGTGTGGATCGCCTCTTCGAACGCCTGGCGCAGCAGGAACTGCCGGCACTCGGGCGCCGTGATGTGGCGGTACGTGCCGAGCACGATGTTGTTCGCCGCGAGCGAATCGGCCGTCACGAAGAAGCCGAGGTTGCGCTTCACGATGCGGCGCTCGTCCTCGGTCAGACCGTTCGGGTCCTTCCACAGGGCGATGTCGCGGGACATGTTGATTTCCTGCGGCATCCAGTGGTTCGCGCAACCGGCCAGATACTTTTCCCACGCCCACTTGTACTTGAACGGCACCAGCTGATTGACGTCAGTCTGGCCGTTGATGATGCGCTTGTCGGCGACATTGACCCGCGCTTCCGAACCGCCGGCGGGAACAGCCGATGCTTGCGGGGGCACCGCAAGATCGCCTTCGAAAATGTCGCGGACCTGATGGGCGGCAGGCGTTGCAGCCTGCAGTCCGACAGCCGTTCCTGCGGAGGTGCGCATCGCGTTTTGCTGCGCTCCGCTCGCGGGAGTTACGGCAGTCTTCTCTTCATCCCAGTTGAGCATAAATTCTCACCATCAATTTAGAACGGTTTGTACCATCTTTTCCTGAGCGATAAAAGGGTTCGCTCACGAAAAATCCTTTTTTCGATTCGCGTTGCGACCTCGATACAACACTTTGAGCAACGCATCGTCGTTCATGCAGCGCGCGACGTGTGTCGCGCGTGTATCGCGAGGTGCGCTCGACGCATCGAACGCTGATCGAAACGCGACGTCGTCGGGGATGTTTCGACCGCTTGTCACTGCCTGCAACGCAGGTGCCGCGTTACAGATTCCTTATCATTTTTTTAGTTGAGAGCGGCGCACACTTCAACCTCGATCGGTCGTCGTGTGCGCCGCGCTGACCTGCTTCTCAGGTCAGGCGCACCGCGTTACTGGCACGCTTCGCATTCGTCGAAGCCAGGATCGCCCGGACGCATCGTGCACACCGGACCATCTGCCTCGACCGGTGCGAGTGCCGGTGCCGCGTTGACCGCGCCCGACGACGCATCGCCGCCTGCCGCACCGAAGCCGCCAGCCGCGCCTTGCGCGCCGCCGCTGCTCGAACCGCCGCTCGTCGGCACGGCGTTCAGCGCGCCGTGTGCGACCGTCGACTTCTCGACGTGCGTCGCCGCCATCGTGCGGAGGTAGTAGGTCGTCTTCAGGCCACGCAGCCATGCGAGCTTGTAGACCTCGTCGAGCTTCTTGCCCGACGCGCCGCCCATGTAGATGTTCAGCGACTGCGCCTGGTCGATCCACTTCTGGCGACGCGATGCCGCTTCGACCAGCCACGTCGGGTCGACTTCGAACGCGGTCGCGTAGATCGCGCGGAGGTCGGCCGGGATGCGGTCGATGCGCGACAGCATGCCGTCGAAGTACTTCAGGTCGGCGACCATCACTTCGTCCCACAGGCCGCGTTCCTTCAGGTCGCGCACCAGGTACTCGTTCACCACCGTGAATTCGCCCGACAGGTTCGACTTCACGTACAGGTTCTGGAAGGTCGGCTCGATACAGGCCGACACGCCGATGATGTTCGAGATCGTCGCCGTCGGCGCGATCGCGACGCAGTTCGAGTTGCGCATGCCGTGCGAGGCGATCCGCGAACGCAGCGACGTCCAGTCGAGCGATTCGGAGGTGTCGACCTCGACGTAGCCGCCGCGTGCTTCCGTCAGCAGCTTCAGCGTGTCCTGCGGGAGGATGCCGCGATCCCACAGCGAGCCGCGGTAGCTCGAGTAGCGGCCGCGCTCTTCGGCCAGCTCGGTCGACGCGTAGTACGCGTAGTAGCAGACCGCTTCCATCGAACGATCGGCGAACTCGACCGCCGCTTCCGACGCGTACGGCGTGCGCAGCAGGTGCAGGCAGTCCTGGAAGCCCATGATGCCCAGGCCGACCGGACGGTGCTTCAGGTTCGAGTTACGCGCCTTCGGCACCGCGTAGTAGTTGATGTCGATCACGTTGTCGAGCATGCGCATCGCGACGCTGATCGTGCGCTTCAGCTTGTCGTGGTCGAGCGCGTAGCTGCCGTCGGCCTGCTTCACCAGGTGGGCGACGAGGTTCACCGAGCCGAGGTTGCACACCGCGATTTCGGTGTCGCTCGTGTTCAGCGTGATTTCCGTGCACAGGTTCGACGAGTGGACGACGCCGACGTGCTGCTGCGGCGAGCGCACGTTGCACGGATCCTTGAACGTGATCCACGGGTGGCCCGTCTCGAACAGCATGCCGAGCATCTTGCGCCAGAGTTGCTGCGCCGGGATCTTCTTGAACAGCTTGATCTCGCCGCGCGCGACCTTGTCTTCGTAAGCCGTGTAAGCCGCCTCGAATTCCGCGCCGAACTTGTCGTGCAGGTCCGGGCAGGTCGACGGCGAGAACAGCGTCCAGTCGGCGCCTTCCATCACGCGCTTCATGAACAGGTCGGGAATCCAGTTCGCCGTGTTCATGTCGTGCGTACGGCGGCGATCGTCGCCCGTGTTCTTGCGCAGCTCCAGGAACTCCTCGATGTCGAGGTGCCACGATTCGAGGTACGCGCAGACCGCGCCCTTGCGCTTGCCGCCCTGGTTGACCGCGACGGCCGTGTCGTTGACGACCTTCAGGAACGGGACCACGCCTTGCGACTTGCCGTTCGTGCCCTTGATATGCGAGCCGAGTGCACGCACGCGCGTCCAGTCGTTGCCCAGGCCGCCGGCGAACTTCGACAGCAGCGCGTTTTCCTTCAGCGCTTCATAGATGCCGTCGAGATCGTCCGCGACGGTCGTCAGGTAGCACGACGACAGCTGCGAGCGGTGCGTGCCCGAGTTGAACAGCGTCGGCGTCGAGCTCATGAAGTCGAAGCTGGACAGCACGTTGTAGAACTCGATCGCACGCGTTTCGCGGTCGATCTCGTTCAGCGACAGGCCCATCGCGACGCGCATGAAGAATGCCTGCGGCATTTCGATGCGGGTGCCCTCGACGTGCAGGAAGTAGCGGTCGTACAGCGTCTGCAGGCCGAGGTAGCCGAACTGCAGGTCGCGGTTCGCGTCGAGCGCTTCGCCGAGGCGCTTCAGGTCGAACTGCAGCAGCTTGTCGTCGAGCAGGCCGGCGTCGACGCCGCGCTTCAGGAACTGCGGGAAGTATTCCGCGTAACGGGTCGACATCTCGGCCTGGACCACTTCCTCGCCGAGAATCTCGCGACGGATCGTGTGCAGCAGGATGCGCGACGTGACCTGGCTGTATGCCGGATCCTTTTCGATCATCGTGCGCGCAGCCAGGATCGCCGAGTCGTAGACCTGGCTCATCGGCACGCCGTCGTACAGGTTCTTCACCGTTTCGGCGACGATCGGGTCAGGGTTAACCGCAGCGCCGAGGCCGTCGCATGCCGACACGATCAGCGCGCGCAGCGCGTTCAGGTCGAGCGGACGCGTGACACCGTTGTCGACGACGTTGATGCCGGTGCTCGCCTCGCCGCCGGCTGCCGCTGCTTCCTCGCCCGCATGCTGGCGCTCGAGGTGACGCTTCTCGCGATACAGCACGTACGCACGCGCGACGTTGTGCTCGCCGCCGCGCATCAGCGCGAGTTCGACCTGATCCTGGATGTCTTCGATATGGAACGTACCGCCGTTCGGGCGGCTGCGCACGAGCGCGCGCACAACGTTGTGCGTCAGTTGCTCGACCTGCTCGCGGACGCGCGCCGATGCCGCGCCCTGCCCGCCATTGACGGCCAGGAAAGCCTTGGTCACCGCAATCGCGATCTTCGAAGGTTCGAACGAGACGACGCTGCCGTTGCGGCGGATCACCTTGTAGTCGGCGAACGTGGCCTGCGGCGCGAGCGCCTTCGCGCCCTGTTCGGTCCCGCCGAGCGGACGGCTCGAGGCGCTCTCGTACTGGGACGTCGCGTTGTCGGTGGTTTGCATGTGCAAAGCTCCTGGTGTTGGATGGTGCGGAGAGAACCGCGGATTAAAACGAACGCTGCGCAACGCGGTGCGCGAGCGGTAAGAGGCGAGCGATGCGCCGGGGAAGCCGGTTCGGTCGATGCGCGACAACCGATCCGGTCGTGTGCTTCGTCATGTGTACCCTGCCCCGTCGATGTTCGCTGCGCTGATTGCGACGCCCGGACCGCCCGGCCTGACGCGCCGCCCTGAGAACCCTGTCCGCCGGCGTTGCCCGCCGGCCGGTGCCGCTCGGGTTTCCCCTGCGACACACACTATATCTAGTGCGGAACTGCTCAACTGGCACCAAGTATAGTGGACATTCGGAGGACGTCCAAACGGATAATTTGCGATGGAGGTCTTGACATCGCTCACGCGCAGACACGGCAAGGCATTGGTCGGAGAAAAAACTTTCTCCGGTCAAAAAACCCCGCGATCAGTGCTGACGGAAAGGAAAGTATTCGGCGGAAAAACCGGCATCGCTCGCGAAGCGTTGCCAATCGAAATGCGGGCCCGGGTCGGTCTTGCGGCCCGGCGCGACGTCCGAGTGCCCCGCGAATGCGTCGACCGGGTAGCGAGCGGCGAGCGCGCGGGAGAGCGCCGCGAGCGTCGCATACTGCGCGTCGTCGAACGGCACGTCGTCCGCGCCTTCGAGCTCGATGCCGATCGAGAAATCATTGCAGCGCGCCCGGCCGAAGAACTCGGACGAGCCCGCATGCCACGCGCGCTCGTCGCACGACACGAACTGCACGAGTTCGCCGTTGCGGCGGATCAGGAAGTGCGCGGACACGCGCACGTCGCGCAGGTGGCTCTGGTAAAAGGGGTGCGCATCGCAGTCGAGACGATTCAGGAACAGCGCCTCGATCGCGTCACCGCCGAATTCGCCGGGCGGCAGGCTGATGTTGTGGACGACCACGAGCGTCGGCACCGCACCTGCGGGCCGCACCTCGAAGTTCGGCGACGGCGCATGGCGCGCTTCGCGCACCCAGCCGTCCGAGTCAACTGACAGCAACCGCGCGTCGCTCATCGTGCGTCTTGACCGCTCGTACGCGCGGCGTGGCGCTGCGCGTGCTCGGCACTGCAGAAGTATTCGCCGCCCGCGGCGACGGCGTCGCCCTTCGGCGCATGCACGCCGCATTCGGCACAGCGCACCATCGGCTCGGGCAACGCCCGCGCGTCGCCGTTCGGGCGCCCCGAACCCGCGCCGCCGGCGCCGGGCGTACCGTCGTAACCGGCGCCGCGGCCGGTGCGCGCCTGCGCGTGCTCCTGGGCCTGGCGCAGCTTGCGCGCGATCCACGAACCCGCGAAGAAGAGAAGAATCAGGAGAAGAATCTGTCGCATCGGAAACCTGCGTTCAAACCACGGAACGGTGCAGCAGCACCTCGAAAACGAACCGGCTGCCGACATACGCGAGCAGCAGCGCGGCGAACGACACGAGCACCCAGCGCGCGGCACCACGGCCACGCCAGCCCGACGTCTTGCGGGCGACCAGCAGGCCGCCGAACATCAGCCACGACAGGATCGCGAATACCGTCTTGTGGTCGAGCCGCAGCGCGCGCGCGTCGACCTGCTCGCTGAACAGGATGCCCGAGGCGAGCGTCAGCGTGAGCAGCACGAAGCCGGCGCCGATCAGGCGGAACAGCAGCTTCTCGAGCGTGAGCAGTGGCGGCAGCGTCTCGAGCCAGCTCGCGATCCAGCCCGTCGAGCCGTCGCGCCCGCCGCTCCTCAGCGACTGCAGGCGCCGCTCGACCATCAGCATCAGGATCGCGTGCAGCGCCGCGATCGCGAACAGGCCGTATGCGATGTTTGCGATCAGGAAATGCAGCTTGAACAGCGGCGCTGCGGCATAAGGAAGCACCCGCACGCCGCCGAACACGAGCGGCAGCAGCGACGCGCCGCACGCGAGCGGCAATACCAGCAGGCGCAGGCTGTCGAGCGGGAAGAAGAAGCTCTCGATCCAGTAGATGCCGGCGCCGAGCCAGAACATCGCGGACAGCGCAAACGCGAAGCCGAACACCATCGCATCGTTCGGAAAGATCGTCGTGTGGAGCAGCACGCCATGCGCGACCAGCGCGGCGAACAGCAGCGCGCGGCCGGCCCCGCTCATCCCGGACGCGGCCGACGCGGGAACCGGCACGGCCGGCACGCTCGCGACGAGCGGCGTCGCGCCCTGGCGGTGCGTGCGCCAGCCTGCGACGGCGAGGCCGCCGTACAGGAATGCGGTGAGGGCATACAGTACAATATCCATGTTCGAAGTTTACACTAGGCCCCCTTCCCGCGACGGCTCCCTTTGTTCGGTTCCGCCGCGCCTTCGGGCCCCACTGTCCATCGCTCCCCATGCTCGACAATCTCACTCAACGGATGGCGCGCGTCGTCAAGACGCTGCGCGGCGAGGCCCGGCTTACCGAGGCGAACACGCAGGAGATGCTCCGAGAGGTGCGTCTCGCCCTGCTGGAGGCCGACGTTTCGCTGCCGGTCGTCCGCGAATTCATCGCCAAGGTCAAGGAAAAGGCGCTCGGCGAAGAAGTGATCAGCAGCCTGTCGCCGGGTCAGGCGCTGGTCGGCGTGGTCCAGAAGGAACTGACCGCCGTGATCGGCGGCGACTACGAAGGCAAGGCCGCCGAGCTGAACCTCGCGGTCACGCCGCCCGCCGTGATCCTGATGGCCGGCCTGCAGGGCGCGGGCAAGACCACGACCGCCGGCAAGCTCGCGAAGCTGCTGCGCGAGAAGTACAAGAAAAAGGTGCTGACCGTGTCGTGCGACGTGTATCGCCCGGCCGCGATCATGCAGCTGAAAACGGTGAGCGAACAGGTCGGCGCCGACTTCTTCCCGTCCACGCCGGATCAGAAACCCGTCGACATCGCGGTCGCGGCCGTCGACTGGGCGAAGCGCCACTACCATGACGTGCTGATCGTCGATACGGCCGGCCGCCTCGGCATCGACGAGGCGATGATGCAGGAAATCGCCGCGCTGCACGGCACGCTGAAGCCGGCCGAAACGCTGTTCGTCGTCGACGCGATGCTCGGCCAGGACGCGGTCAACACCGCGAAGGCGTTCAACGACACGCTGCCGCTCACCGGCGTCGTGCTGACCAAGCTCGACGGCGATTCGCGCGGCGGCGCCGCGCTGTCGGTGCGTCACGTCACGGGCAAGCCGATCAAGTTCGTCGGCGTGGCCGAGAAGCTCGACGGCCTCGAGGTGTTCCACCCCGACCGGATGGCGAACCGGATCCTCGGCATGGGCGACATCCTCGCGCTCGTCGAGGAGGCGCAGCGCGGTGTCGACGTGCAGGCCGCGCAGAAGCTCGCCGACAAGGTCAAGAAAGGCGGCGACTTCGACCTGAACGATTTCCGCGCGCAGATCTCGCAGATGAAGAACATGGGCGGCCTGTCGTCGCTGATGGACAAACTCCCTGCGCAGTTCCAGCAGGCGGCGGCCGGCGCCGACATGGGCCAGGCCGAGAAGTCGATCCGCCGGATGGAAGGCATCATCAGCTCGATGACGCCGGCCGAGCGCGCGAAACCCGAGATCATCAAGGCGACGCGCAAGCGCCGCATTGCAGCCGGCGCGGGCGTGCCGGTGCAGGAAGTCAACCGGATGCTGAACCAGTACGATCAGATGCGTACGATGATGAAGAAGCTGAAGGGCGGCAACATGCAGAAGATGATGCGCGGCCTGAAGGGCATGATGCCCGGCATGCGCTGATTCCGCCCATCGGCCGGCGCGCGGGTTTTTGCTGTAGCGCGCGCCCGCCGTTCTGCTTCATTCTTATTTGTATACCGACTGCCCGCCAGAACACATGAACCGCGAAGAAGCCCTCCACATTTTCAACCACTCCGAAGAGATCGTCTCGGCGGACGCCGTCAACGCGTCGATCTCCAAGATGGCCGACGCGATCCGCGCCGAGATCGGCGACGCGTTCCCGCTCGTTCTCTCGGTGATGGGCGGCGCCGCGGTGTTTACCGGGATGCTGCTGCCGCATCTCGATTTCCCGCTGGAATTCGATTACATCCACCTGACCCGCTACCGCAACACGACGCAGGGCAGCCCGGAAATGCACTGGCGCGTCGCGCCGCGCGAATCGGTGAAGGACCGGATCGTGCTCGTGCTCGACGACATCCTCGACGAAGGCGAGACGATGGCCGCGATCCGCGACCGCATCCTCGACATGGGCGCCAAGCGCTTCATGTCGGCCGTGCTGTGCGAGAAGACGCTCGCGAAGGCCAAGCCGCTGCACCCCGACTTCTGCGGCTTCTCGGTGCCGGACCGCTACGTGTTCGGCTGCGGGATGGACGCGAAAGGCTACTGGCGCAACCTGCCGACGATCCGCGCGCTGACCGCGAACGTCTGAGCGCCCCGCTCCGCACTATATAAATAGACAGCGGCGCTCCGGTTTCCCGGAGCGCCGCTTTTTTTGGCAGCTTGCGTGTGCGCCGCCTGCGCCCTACAGCTGGTGCACGAACGCGCGGACGCCGCCCAGCATCATCTCGACCGAAATCGCGACGAGCACGAGGCCCATCAGCCGCTCGAATGCCGCGACGGTCCGCTCGCCGATCCATTGCTGGATCCGCTCGGCCAGCACCAGCGTCACCGCGCAGACGATCATCGTGACCGTCAGCGCGCCGACCCACTCGAGCATCTTGCCAGGCCCCTGCGACGTCAGCAGCATCACCGTCGCGAGCGCGGACGGCCCGGCGAGCGCCGGAATCGCGAGCGGCACGATGAACGGCTCGCCGCCTGCGCGCGGATCGTTGCCGAGCGCGCCGTCCGGATGCGGGAAGATCATCCGCAGCGCGATCAGGAACAGCACGATGCCGCCGCCGAGCCGCAGCGACAGGTCGGTGAGGCTCATCATCCGCAGGAAGCGGTCGCCGACCAGCATGAAGAACAGCAGGATCACGAACGCGATCCCCACTTCGCGCAGGATCAGCTTCACGCGCCGCTCGCGCGGCACATCCCGCATCGCCGAAATGAACAGCGGGATGTTGCCGAGCGGATCGGTGATCAGCACCAGGAGCACGGTGGCCGACAGGAAGGTGTATTCCACCGCGTTCCCCGGTCGGTGCGCTTAGCGCGCGAGCGCGGCGCGGATCTTCTCCGCGACCGTCGCCGCAGCCGCATCCGCCGGCAGCAGCGTCGCTTCGGCGTCGCGGCGGCCCTGATACTCGATCTTGCCTTCCTTCAGGCCGCGCTCGCCGATCACGAGGCGATGCGGCACGCCGATCAGTTCCCAGTCGGCGAACATCACGCCCGGGCGCTCGCCGCGATCGTCGAGGATCACGTCGATGCCGGCTGCGACGAGTTCCGCGTACAGCTTGTCGGCGGTCTCGCGCACCATGTCGCTGCGGTCATAGCCCATCGGGCACAGCACGACTTCGAACGGCGCGATCGACTCGGGCCAGATGATGCCGCGGTCGTCGAAGTTCTGTTCGATCGCCGCGCCGAGAATGCGCGTGACGCCGACGCCGTAGCAGCCCATCAGCATCGGCTGCGGCTTGCCCGACTCGTCGAGGAACGTCGCACCCATCGCTTCCGAATACTTGGTGCCGAGCTGGAACACGTGGCCGACCTCGATACCGCGGCAGATGTCGATCACGCCCTTGCCGTCCGGCGACGGGTCGCCCTTCTTCACGTTGCGCACGTCGGCGACGTCCGGCTCCGGCAGGTCGCGGCCCCAGTTCACGCCCGCGATGTGATAGTCGACCTCGTTCGCACCGACGACGAAGTCGCTCATGTTCGCGACCGTGCGGTCCGCGATCACCTTCACCGGCTTCTTCGTGCCGACCGGGCCGAGATAGCCCGGCGGCGTGCCGAACCACTCGACGATTTCCTGCTCGGTCGCGAAGCGGTGGTTCTTCAGGCCCGGCAGCTTCGACACCTTGATCTCGTTCAGGTCGTGATCGCCGCGCAGCATCACGAGCCAGATGGTCGGCTCGGCGCCTTCGTTGTCGGTCGCGAGCACGATCGACTTGATCGTGCGCTCGAGCGGGATGGCCAGCAGCTCGGCGACGGCTTCGCACTTCGCCTTGCCGGGCGTCGCGACCTTCGCCATCGCTTCGGCCGGCGCCGCGCGCTTAGGCGTCAGCGGCAGCGCTTCGGCCGCCTCGATGTTCGCCGCGAATTCGGACGTCGGGCAGTATGCGATCGCGTCTTCACCGGTGTCCGCGATCACGTGGAATTCGTGCGAGAAGTTGCCGCCGATCGAGCCGCTGTCGGCCGCGACCGCACGGAACTCGAGGCCGAGGCGCGTGAAGATGCGCACGTACGCGTCGTACATCTTGCGATACGACTCGTTCAGGCCGGCCGCATCCTTGTCGAACGAGTATGCGTCCTTCATGATGAATTCGCGGCCGCGCATCACGCCGAAGCGCGGACGGATCTCGTCGCGGAACTTCGTCTGGATCTGGTAGAAGTTCACCGGCATCTGCCGGTAGCTCTTGATCTGGTTGCGCGCGATGTCGGTAATGACTTCCTCGTGCGTCGGCCCGATCACGAAGTCGTTGTCCTTGCGGTCCTTGAAGCGCAGCAGCTCGGGGCCGTACTGCTCCCAGCGGCCCGATTCCTGCCACAGTTCGGCGGGTTGCACGGCCGGCATCAGCAGCTCGATGGCGCCCGCCCGGTTCATTTCCTCGCGCACGATCGCCTCGACCTTGCGAATCGAACGCAGGCCGACCGGCAGGTAGTTATAGATGCCGCCGGCGACGCGACGGATCATGCCGGCGCGCACCATCAGCTTGTGGCTGACGATCTCTGCGTCGGCCGGTGCTTCTTTCAGGGTGCCGATAAAGAAACGGGAAGCTTTCATGCGGACGGTTCCAAAAACGGCGCCCCCAGGCGGGGCGCCCGAAAAAGTTTCAAGGTGAAAAAGCTGCGCGCGACGGACAACGATGGCGCAGATGACGTAGCAGACTAATCAGGGACAATTCAGCCGGTGTGCCCCGCGCGGATTCGCTCCGTCACGGTGCGCAGCGCCCGTTATCTGTTTATAATCAAAGCAATTTTAAAGGATTCGAAGGTGGTTGTATGCTGGATCGTGAAGGCTTTCGCCCGAACGTCGGCATCATCCTCTTGAACGCGCGCAACGAGGTGTTTTGGGGCAAGCGGCTCCGCGAGCATTCCTGGCAGTTTCCTCAAGGTGGGATCAAGTACGGCGAGACCCCCATGCAGGCGATGTACCGGGAACTGCACGAGGAAACAGGCCTGCATCCGGAACACGTCAAGATAATCGGCCGCACACGCGACTGGTTGCGTTATGAGGTGCCTGACAAGTTCATTAAACGCGAAGTACGCGGTCATTACCGCGGCCAGAAGCAGATCTGGTTCCTGCTGCGGATGGTTGGACGCGATTGCGACATTTGCTTGCGCGCGACCGACCACCCGGAGTTCGATGCGTGGCGCTGGAACGAGTACTGGGTGCCGCTCGATGCGGTGATCGAGTTCAAGCGGGATGTCTATCAGTTGGCGCTGACGGAACTGTCGCGCTTCCTGCGCCGCCCGGCGCAGCGAGCCGAGAAGCCGCGTGGGCCGCGTCTGTCGCGCTATCCGCGCGTCATTGGCGTAGAGGCCCAGCAGACGCTGACGATTGTCGACACATCGGTAGTCTGTTCGGAGATCGAAGTGGAAGCGGGCACGCTCGACGAGATGCCGCCCCACGTGATCGTCGGCAAATGACGAATCGAACTGCATGACCGGGCGCGACCTTGGTGTCGCGCCCTTTTTTTACGAGGAATGCATATTGAAAGCGATTGCTCTCGCGCTCGCATCGATTGCCGCGGTCGCCACGCTGGCAGGTTGCGCCAATTCGAAGACACCCACCAACAAGGATGACAGCGAGTTCGTGTATCTGCTGGACCGCCAGGGCACGTGGAAGGAAAACACGGTCGACTCGCTGCCGCCGCTGCCGCAGACGGGCGACCTCCTGCCGTTCAACGTATCGCAGAACACGCCGCTCAAGTTCTTCGTCGACGCGAAGTCGCTCGCGGTCGGCACCGATGGCGTCGTGCGCTACGCGGTCGTCATCACGAGCCCGGCCGGCGCGCGCAACGTGAACTACGAAGGCATCCGCTGCGACACCTACGAATGGCGCCAGTATGCCGGCCTGAATTCGGAACACGACGGCTGGGACCGCACCGTCGAGAACGACTGGCGGCGCATCGAGAACGGCGAGCTGAATGCCTACCATTCGGCGCTCTATCAGGACTACTTCTGCGCGAACAAGATGCCGCAGGGCTCGACCGCGCAGATCCTGGAGAACATCCGGTTTCACCGCACCGCGATGAGCCAGTTGCGCTGACGGGGCGCGGCACCCGCCGCGCCCCGTTCGTCGCATGAAAAAGCCCGCATCACGCGCGGGCTTTTTCGTTTGACGGCCGGAACCGGCTCGAATGGTCACACCAGCACCAGGTTGTCGCGATGGATCAATTCCGGCTCCAGCATGTAACCGAGCACGGATTCGATCTCACCACTCGGCTTGCGGTGAATCAGCTTCGTCTCCGCACTGCTGTAGTTCGTGAGCCCGCGCGCCACTTCGCGCCCGTCGGGGCCGACACATGCGATGACTTCGCCGCGCGCGAACGCGCCCTGCACGTCGATCACGCCGATCGGCAGCAGGCTCTTGCCGCCGGCCGTCAGCTTCTCGACCGCGCCCGCATCGATCACGACATGGCCGCGCACCTGAAGATGGTCGGCCATCCACTGCTTGCGCGCCGCCATCCGCGCGGTACGTGCGATCAGTTGCGTGCCGATCGCCTCACCGGCCGCCAGACGCACGAGCACGTCGGCCTCCCGGCCGCTCGCGATCACGGTGTTCGCGCCGCTGTGCGCGGCGCGCTTCGCCGCGAGGATCTTCGTCAACATCCCGCCACGGCCGAGGCTCGAGCCCGCGCCGCCGGCCATCGCCTCGAGTTCCGGCGCGCCTGCATTGGCTTCCGCAACGAGCGTCGCGTTCGGGTCCTTGCGCGGATCGGCCGTGAACAGCCCCGACTGGTCGGTCAGGATGATCAGGGCATCGCCTTCGATCAGGTTTGCAACGAGCGCGCCGAGCGTGTCGTTGTCGCCGAACTTGATTTCGTCGGTGACGACCGTGTCGTTCTCGTTGATGATCGGCACGACGCCAAGTCGCAACAGCGTCAGCATCGTCGAACGCGCATTCAGGTAACGCTCGCGGTCCGCCAGGTCGGCATGCGTCAGCAGGATCTGCGCGGTGCGGATGTCGTGCTCGGTGAAGCGGCTTTCATAGACCTGCGCGAGCCCCATCTGGCCGACTGCGGCTGCAGCCTGCAACTCGTCGATTTCCCGCGGTCGCTTGCTCCAGCCGAGCCGCTGCATCCCTTCGGCAATCGCGCCCGAACTGACGAGCACGACTTCCTTGCCCTGGGCGCGCAGTGCGGCGATCTGAGCCGCCCAACGGCCGATTGCCGCATGATCGAGCCCCTTGCCGTCGTTGGTCACGAGGCTGGAGCCCACCTTCACCACCAATCGCTTCGAATCCGCGATGATCGAACGCATCCTGCACTGTCTCCTGTATCTGCTGCCTTTCCGACCGGGCGCGATTGAACGCCGGCGCCGGGCGGCATGCCCGGCGCGTTCCGGAATCGCTCAGGCGTCGTCGCCCGGCGCTGCGTCGCCCTTGGCAGGCGGCGCATCGCGGAACCGCACGTCTGCCGCGAGATCTTCCGCCTCCGCGGCGCGATGCGCGTCCGAATGCTCGGAGAGGTAGTCGTAGATCGCGTAGCACAGCGCTTCACAACCCTGGCCCGTCAGTGCCGAGATCTCGAACACGGGGCCGTCCCACTCGAAGCGCTCGAGGAAATCCTCGACCCGTGCCTTGCGTTCGTCCTCCGGCACCATGTCGAGCTTGTTGAGCACGAGCCAGCGCGGCTTCTCGTAGAGCGCCTCGTCGTACTTGCGCAGCTCGCCGACGATCGCCGTCGCTTCCGCCACCGGATCGACGCTTTCGTCGAACGGCGCGAGATCGACCAGATGCAGCAGCACGCCGGTGCGCTGCAGGTGACGCAGGAACTGATGGCCGAGGCCCGCGCCTTCGGCGGCGCCCTCGATCAGCCCCGGGATGTCGGCGATCACGAAGCTCTTGCTCGGACCGACGCGCACCACGCCGAGATTCGGCGCAAGCGTCGTGAACGGGTAGTCGGCAATCTTCGGCCGCGCGTTCGACACCGACGAGATGAACGTCGACTTGCCTGCGTTCGGCATGCCGAGCAGGCCGACGTCGGCGAGCACCTTCAGCTCGAGCTTCAGCATGCGGCGCTCGCCGGGCTTGCCGTCCGTCTTCTGGCGCGGCGCACGGTTCGTGCTCGACTTGAAATGCAGGTTGCCGAGCCCGCCGGCGCCGCCCTGGGCAAGCATCACCTGCTGGTCGTGCTCGGTCAGGTCGGCGATCAGCTCGCCGGTATCCATGTCGCTGATGATCGTGCCGACCGGCATGCGCAGCGTGACGTCGTCACCGCCCTTGCCGTAGCAATCCGATCCGCGCCCGTTTTCGCCGTTGCGCGCCAGGTGCTTCTTCGCGTAACGGTAGTCGATCAGCGTGTTGATGTTGCGGTCGGCAATCGCGTATACGCTACCGCCCCGGCCGCCGTCGCCGCCGTCCGGCCCGCCGAACGGGACGAATTTCTCGCGGCGCATCGACGCACTGCCATCGCCTCCGTCGCCGGCGATGACTTCGATTCGTGCTTCGTCAATGAACTTCATTCGTCACTCCGCCCAGTATTTCCGCTATTGTGCCGCGCGCCGGCGCGCTTGAACAATCTGCCGTTCGGCCGATCGTACGCCGGTTGCGCGATGGCCGCCCGAACGCACACGCGCCCGGCGGCCAAATAAAAAAAGGCCCCGCGAAGACTGCGGGGCCTTTCGGCTACGAAGCCCGTGGGTGCCTGAACTTAGGCAGCCGCCGGGACAACGATGACCAGATGCTTCTTGTCCGCGCCCTTCGTCGCGAACTTGACGTGACCGTCGACCAGCGCGAACAAGGTGTGATCCTTGCCCATGCCGACGTTCTCGCCTGCGTGCATGCGCGTACCGCGCTGACGCACGATGATGCCGCCGGCATTGATTGCCTGGCCGCCGTACACTTTCACGCCGAGACGTTTCGACTCGGAGTCGCGGCCGTTCCGGGAAGAGCCGCCTGCCTTTTTGTGTGCCATCTGATTGCTCCTTTACCGAGGCGCTTACGCGTTGATCGCGTCGATGCGCAGCTCAGTGTAGTTCTGGCGGTGGCCGCCGTGCTTTTGGTAGTGCTTCCGGCGACGCATCTTGAAGATGGTGACCTTGGCATGACGACCGTGCGACACAACGGTGGCCTTGACGGAAGCCCCACTGACCAGCGGCGTACCGAACTTAATCGATTCGCCTTCGCCCACTGCGAGAACCTGGTCGAGCGTGATTTCAGCGTCAATGTCAGCCGGTATCTGTTCTACTTTGAGTTTTTCGCCAACGGCAACCTTGTACTGCTTGCCGCCGGTTTTTATGACCGCGTACATTGAGAACCTCACTCTGGATCCAATTTTCCCGCACACCACGCGCGGAAAACACGTGATTATACATGGGCTTAGCACCCAAGTCAAAGCCGATCGACGATTGCCGCGCGCGGGCCTCTGCCGGACGGCCAAAATCGCGCCGCTGGTACGTCTGACAGACCGGCATATCGCGGATTCGACTTATAATCCGCCGCATCACCCAATTCCATCATCATGTCGTCGTCCACCGCCTCCCCCACCCTCAGCGCCGCCCACCTGCTCGCTCCGATCACCAGCGACATGGAGCAGGTGAATCGCGTTATCCGGCAAAGCCTCGCGTCCGATGTGCTGCTGATCAACCAGATCGCCGAGTACATCATCGGCGCGGGCGGCAAGCGGCTGCGTCCGGCATTGCTGCTGCTCGTCGCCGGCGCGCTCGGCGAGACGTCGCACCAGCGGCACGTGCTGGCCGCCGTCGTCGAGTTCATCCACACGGCCACGCTGCTGCATGACGACGTCGTCGACGAATCCGAGCTGCGCCGCGGCCGCCAGACCGCCAATGCGCTGTTCGGCAACGCGGCGAGCGTGCTGGTAGGCGACTACCTCTACTCGCGCTCGTTCGAGATGATGGTCGGCGTCGGCAAGATGCGCGTGATGGAGATCCTGTCCGAAGCGACGACGATCATTTCGGAAGGCGAGGTGCTGCAGCTCCTCAACATGCACGACGCGGACGTCGACGAAACGCGCTACATGCAGGTGATCCGCTACAAGACGGCCAAGCTGTTCGAGGCGTCGGCACGCCTGGGCGCGGTGCTCGCGGGCGCCGATGCGCCGACCGAGGCCGCCGCCGCCGAATACGGCCGCCGGATCGGCACCGCGTTCCAGATCATGGACGACTGGCTCGACTATGCGGGCACGGCCGAGGCAATGGGCAAGAATGCCGGCGACGACCTGCGCGAAGGCAAGCCGACGCTGCCGCTCATCTATCTGATCGAACGCGGCACGCCCGAACAGTCGGCGCTCGCACGCGAGGCGATCGAACAGGGCGGCACCGATCGCTTCGACACGATTTTCGAAGCGATCACGCGTTCGGGTGCGCTCGATCACACGCTCGAATGCGCACGCCAGGAAGCGCAGGCGGCAGCCGCTGCGATTGCCGCGTTCCCCGATTCGATCTACAAGGAAAGCCTGCTCGGGTTGTGCTCATACTCGACGTCGCGGCAGTCGTAAACACGCCGCGAACGCGAAGCGATACCTTGTCTCGAAAATTTTCTTCATCAAAGTATTCCCTTTTAGAAAAAACATCGTTATAGTTACGTTCTTGCTTGTGACGACGCAGCGATTCTTAACGAAGACGGCGAAGTCCGAAGAGCAAAAATCGGGGTGTAGCTTAGCCTGGTAGAGCGCTACGTTCGGGACGTAGAGGCCGGAGGTTCGAATCCTCTCACCCCGACCAGATTTGAAAAAACCGTGCACTTCGTGCACGGTTTTTTTTTTGCCCGGCCGCCGCGGGCCCCTTGTGTCTCGCACGACACATCGCGGTCGCCGGCCTCTGCTATATTCCTTCCATCCCAGTCCTTCACTGCCCTTCCAACGCGTGGACCAAATTCCCTTATGGGCGCAAATCGGCGCCGTCTTCCTGCTTCTCCTCTGTTCCAGCTTCTTTTCGATTTCCGAGACCGCGATGATGGCGCTCAACCGCCATCGGCTGAAGCATCTCGCCAGCCAGGGCGCACTCGGCGCGAAGACCACGCAAGGGCTGCTCACGCGCACTGACCTGCTGCTCAGCGTGATCCTGATCGGCAACAACCTGTTCAACACGATCATCCCGGTCCTGACCACGTCGCTCGCGCTGCATACGTTCGGCCGCAACAACGTCGCGCTGTCGATCGCGACCGGCATCGTCGCTTTCCTGATCATCGTGTTCGCCGAAATCGCGCCGAAAATCGTCGGCGCGACGTTCCCCGAACGCATCGCGCTGCCCGCAAGCCTCGTGATCGCGCCGCTGATGCGCGTGTTCAAGCCCGTCGTCTGGTTCGTCAACGCACTCGCGAACGGCGTGCTGTGGGTGCTGCGCATCAACACGAAGAAGGGTCGCGACCAGCGAATGTCGGCTGACGAGCTGCGCGCCATCGTGCTCGAGTCGAGCAGTTTCATGCCGACCAAGCACCGCAGCATCCTGCTCAACCTGTTCGACCTGGAGAACATCACGGTCGACGACGTGATGGTGCCGCGCCGACAGATCGAGTCGCTCAACTTCTACGCGCCGCTCGACGACGTCCTGCACCAGCTCGAGACCTGCTATCACAACCGGCTCGTCGTCTACGAAGGCGACATCGACAAGGTGCTCGGCGTGCTGCACGTCCGCAAGACGCTGACCGCGCTGCACAACCAGGAGTTCGACCGCGAGACGCTGCGCACGCTGCTCGCCGAACCGTACTACGTGCCGTCCGGCACGCCGGTGGTGCAGCAGCTCCAGTTTTTCCAGGAAACGCGGCAGCGGACCGCGCTCGTCGTCAACGAGTACGGCGAGCTCGAAGGGCTCGTCACGCCCGAAGACATCATCGAGGAGCTGATCGGCGAATTCACGACGTCGATGCCGCGCAGCGAACGCGCGGGCGGCTGGGACGAGAACGGCGAATGCATCGTCTCGGCAAGCATGCCGCTGCGCGAACTGAATCGCTGGCTGCACCTGAAGCTGCCTACCGACGGGCCGAAGACGCTGAACGGCCTGGTGCTCGAAATCCTCGAGGAAATTCCGGAAGACGACGTGTGCCTGAAAATCGGCGACGTGATGCTCGAGGTGATGCGCAGCGACGATCAGGCCGTGCGCACCGTCAAGCTCTTCAAGCCGCGCGGCTCGCGCACCGCGCGCGCCACCAGGCGCTAGCCGAACGGCCGACTGCCGGCGCCGCCCGCGACGCGCGACCATCTGCTGGTCACGGTCAACAGGCGGCCAGCGTGCCGGCTCACATGCATTTCCCTCCTCCCGGGGCGCCGCTGCGCATGCAGCCGCCCGCCCACTCCGATGCGTCGCCCGCCGCCGCACCACGCGCGCTCGACGCGGCTCAGCTCGACGATGCGCCGGCCGTGCGGCTGCTGACGGATACGCTTCACGCGGCTCGCGTACGCGACGCATCCGACATCCACGTCGAACCATTCGAAGCCGGCTGGCGCATCCGCCTGCGCATCGACGGCGTGCTGCACGAACATGCGCGGCCGCCCCTTCATCTGCGCGACGCGCTCGTCACACGGATCAAGGTGCTTGCGCGCATGGACATCGCCGAGCGGCGGCTCCCGCAGGACGGCAGGCTTCGCATCGTGATCGACGGCGGTACGCGCGGCGACTACCGCGTCAGCTCGCTACCGACGTTGTTCGGTGAAAAGCTGGTGCTGCGGCGGCTGGAAACCATGCCACCGGACCTCACGCTCGCCCGCCTCGGCTTCGACGCGCAGCAGGCAGCCGCGATGGAGGCCGCGATACGCGCGCCGCATGGCCTCGTACTCGTCACGGGTCCGACCGGCAGCGGCAAGACGCTGTCGCTCTACTGCGCGCTGCAAATGCTCGATCGCGACGCGCACAACGTCTGCACGGTCGAGGATCCCGCCGAAATCCAGCTCGACGGCATCAGCCAGGTCGGTGTCGCCGAAAAGTCCGGGCTCACGTTCGCGACCGCACTGCGTGCGCTCCTGCGGCAGGATCCGGACATCATCATGGTCGGCGAGATTCGCGATGCGGAGACGGCCGACGTCGCGATCAAGGCCGCGCAGACCGGCCACCTCGTGCTGTCGACGCTGCACACGAACGACGCACCGGCCGCCGTCGCGCGGCTGCTCGACATCGGTGTCGCGCCGTACAACCTCGCGGCCGCACTGCACCTCGTCACCGCGCAACGCCTCGTCCGGCGGCTGTGCACCGCCTGCCGCGTGCATTCGGACGCTCCTGTGCCCGTCCTGCGCGAGGCCGGCTGCGACCCGGCTGCCCTCGCAACCGGATGGCGGCCGTTCGTCGCGCGAGGTTGTCCGGCCTGTCACGGCATCGGCTATCGCGGCCGTATCGGCCTGCACCAGACGATGCCGGTATCGTCCGGGCTGGCGGAACGCATCGTCGCACGGGCGAGTGTTGGCGAACTCGCGCAATGCGTGGCGGCCGAGGGCGTGCGCAATCTGCGCGACGCGGCGCTCGCACGCGTCCGTGACGGCACGACGAGCATCGCGGAAGCCCTCGCCGCGACACCTGCCGCATGAGCATGCGCACGCCGCCGCGCGAAACCCGCTTCGCGTGGCGCGGCCGCCGTCGCGACAGCACGTTGCGCCGCGGAACCGTTATCGCATTCGACGCCGCGAGCGCACGTGCCGCGCTCGCACGCGACGGCATCGCCGTACTGTCGCTCGACGTCCGCGGGCCGGCCCGGCCGCCAACGGCCAGCGCGCGAGACGTCACGCGCTTCACGCGCCAGCTCGCGAGCCTGCTGCAGGCCGGGTTGCCGCTCGCGCCGTCGCTCGAGATGCTCGCGCGCACGCGGCCACACGATGGCCTGCCGCGCATCGCAGCGGGTCTCGCCCGCGAAATCGTCGGCGGCCGGCGCTTCGCCGATGCGCTCGCACGCTATCCATCCCAGTTCGGCACGCTGTATCGCCAGCTGATCGAGGTCGGCGAAGCGTCAGGCTCGCTCGGCATCGTGCTGACGCGGGTCGCGGAACACCGCGAGCGCACCGACGCGCAGTGGCGCAAGCTGCGGGCCGCACTCGCGTACCCGGCAGCCGTCATCCTGTTCGGGCTCGCGATCTCGGCCGCGTTGATGGTGTGGGTGGTACCGACGTTCCGGCAGATCTTCGACGGATTCGGCGCCGCACTACCTGCGCCAACCCGCGCGCTGCTCGCACTGTCCTCCGCGCTGTCGGCGTGGGGCGGCGGGCTCGCTGCCGGTACGGCGGCAGTCGGGCTGGCAGCGCATCACGCGCTGCGGCGGTCGGCACCGCTGCGCCATGCTGTCGCGCGGCGCCTGTTACATGCGCCGCTCGCGGGTCACGCGCTCAGCCGGTACGCGGCCGCACGCTGGTGCCGCTCGCTTGCGACGCTGCTCGGCGCCGGCGTGCCGCTCGCCGACGCCTTTGCCACGCTCGAGCGCACCGCCGGCCATCCGGTGTTCGAGCATGCCACTGCGCACATCGCGGCCCGCGTGCTGCGCGGCGCACGCCTCGCGGACGCGATGCAGTCGGCCGGCTGCTTTCCGGACGACGTCGTGCAGCCGATCGCCGTCGCCGAGGAAACCGGTACGCTCGACACGATGCTTGCCGACATCGCCGCGCTGTGCGAACGCCAGCTCGACGCGCGTCTCGATGCCCTCGCCGCGCTCGGCGAACCGTTGATCGTGATCGTACTGGGCGCACTCGTCGGCGGCCTCGTGATCGCGATGTACTTGCCCATCCTTCAGCTCGGCAACGTGGTGTAGCATCGCAACCGATTCTGTCGCCTTTTAGTCCGAACCTTGAGCTCATGACGCCAGCGCCCCTGTACTCCGTTACCGATTCGCCCGAGAGCGCGCTGCTCGCGCTGGCAATGCTGCCGCCCGCGCTGCAGTATGCGTTCGCGGTCGTCGTCGGCCTTTGCATCGGCAGCTTCCTGAACGTGGTCGTCCACCGGCTGCCCGTGATGATGCAGCGTGCGTGGCAGGCCGAGATCGATGAAGCGACCGGCAACACGAGCGCCCCGCCCGACGACGGCTACCCGCCGCGCTACGATTTGTGGCGCCCGCGCAGCGCCTGCCCGCATTGCGGCCACGTGCTGAGCGCATGGGAAAACATCCCGCTCGTCAGCTTTCTGATGCTGCGCGGGCGCTGCCGGCGCTGCGGCCACGCGATCGGCATCGTATATCCGCTCGTCGAGCTCGCGTGCGCGC
Organism: Burkholderia sp. 4NA327C6; assembly: GCF_005502655.1. Taxonomy (NCBI): domain Bacteria; kingdom Pseudomonadati; phylum Pseudomonadota; class Betaproteobacteria; order Burkholderiales; family Burkholderiaceae; genus Burkholderia; species Burkholderia sp. 4NA327C6. The sequence continues at coordinate 144,486 of NZ_SCNZ01000013.1, forward strand.
TGCTCGCCGCCGGCTCACTCGCGGCATTCGGCCCGACCGTCGCCGCGCTTGCCGCGTTCGCCCTGTGCGCCGCGCTGCTCGCGATGAGCGCGATCGACATCCGGACGGGCTACCTGCCCGATTCGATGACGCTGCCGCTCCTCTGGGCCGGGCTCGTGCTGAACCTCGGCGGCACGTTCACGTCGCTGCGCTCGGCAGTGATCGGGGCCGTGGCCGGCTACCTGTTCCTGTGGTCAATCTACTGGCTGTTCAAATGGCTGCGCGGCATCGAGGGCATCGGTTTCGGCGATCTGAAGCTGCTCGCCGCGCTCGGCGCATGGATGGGCTGGGCCGCATTGCCGCAGGTCGTGTTGTTCGCCGCGGTGACGGGCGCGATCGTCGGGCTCATTGCAACCTGGCGCGGCCGCATGCGCTTCGAGGAGCCGATTCCGTTCGGCCCGTTCCTCGCGGCAGGCGGCGTCGCGACGCTGTTTTTCGGCACCCCGTTCTATTCGGCGCTCGGAGGCTGACATGTTCGCAATTGGACTCACCGGCGGCATCGGCAGCGGCAAGACGACCGTCGCCGACCTGTTCGGCGCCCGCGGCGCGTCCCTGGTCGATACCGATCTGATCGCCCATCGCATCACCGCACCACGCGGTCTCGCGATGCCCGCGATCGAACAGGCATTCGGTCGCAGCTTCGTTGCCGCCGACGGCTCGCTCGACCGTGCGAAGATGCGCGCACTGATCTTCAGCGACGACGCCGCGCTCCGGCGCCTCGAGGCGATCACGCATCCGCTGATCCGCGCGGAGACCGATCGCGAAGCACGCGAAGCGCAAGGTCCGTACGTGATATTCGTCGTGCCGCTGCTCGTCGAGTCAGGCAACTGGAAGGCGCGCTGCGATCGCGTGCTCGTCGTCGATTGCCCGGTCGAAACACAGATCGCACGCGTGATGCGGCGCAACGGCTTCACGCGCGAGCAGGTCGAAGCGATCATCGCGAAACAGGCAACACGCGAGGCCCGCCTCGCGGCGGCCGACGACGTGATCGTCAACGACGCGACGACACCCGACGCGCTCGCCGCACAGGTCGATGCACTGCACCAACGCTATCTCGGGTTTGCGGCCGCCGCGCGCTGAACCTCGCGCCCGATCGTGATGGTGTACGAAATTGGCGCGTTGCTAGGGTAGAGAGTGAGCATTAGAATGTCCTGCATTGTTTCAATCCCTACCCAAGAGGCGAGCGCGCTTGATTCTTTACGAGTATCCGTTCAACGAGCGAATTCGCACGCTGTTGCGCCTCGAAGATCTCTTCGAGCGCTTCGCGTTCTTTTTGGCTCAGGAGGACCCGCGTGAACACCACGTCGCGCTGACGACGCTGTTCGAAATCGCCGAGGTAACGGGCCGCGCGGACCTGAAATCGGATCTGATGAAGGAGCTCGAACGTCAGCGCCAGACGCTCGCCCCCTTTCGCGGCAATCCGGGCATCGAGCAGAACGCGCTCGAAGCCGTGCTCGGCGAAATCGAGCAGACACTCGCCAATCTCGCGCAGATGCAGGGCAAGACCGGGCAGCACCTCGTCGACAACGAGTGGCTCGCCAGCATCCGCAGCCGTGCGGTGATTCCCGGCGGCACGTGCAAGTTCGACCTGCCGTCGTACTACGCATGGCAGCAGTGGCCCGCCGAGCAGCGGCGCCAGGACATCGCGAAGTGGATCCTGCCGATGCTGCCGCTGCGCGACGCGGTGACGATCGTGCTGCGGCTCGCGCGCGAATCGGGCCAGGCTTCGAAGGTCATGGCGATGCAGGGCAGCTACCAGCAGATGCTGTCCGGCCGCACCTACCAGTTGATGCAGGTGCGCGTGCCGCCGGAGTTGCGCGTCATTCCGGAAGCGAGCGCGAACAAATACATGCTGTGGGTACGGTTCACCATGCAGGACGGCGATGTGCGGCCGCGCGCGGTGGACATCGACGTGCCGTTCCATCTGACACTGTGCAATCTGTAACGGCCGCGGGCCGGATCGCTTTCGTATGACTACCGTTGTGAAATGCCCGTCGTGCGGCGCCGAAGTGCGCTGGACGCCCGAAAATCAGTTCCGCCCGTTCTGCTCGGCCCGCTGCAAGCAGCTCGACCTCGGCGCATGGGCCGCGGAAAAGTACCGGATCGGTGGATCTTCCGACGAGGGCCCCTCGTCAGAAGAAGACGGCACGGACAGCCGCCGCGACAGCTGAGCGGCGCGCAGCACCGCCCGCTAGTGATATGGCCCGCCTTTCCGGCAGGCCATCATGGCGTCAGTTCGACGCGGCTTCCTTCTCGAGCAGTTCCAGCACCGGCAGCGCGGCCGGCAACAGCGGCGCGACGGCAACCGGCAGTTGCTGCCACACGAACGCCTGCCCTTCCTTGCTGTGCGGCTCGCCCGTCCAGCCCGTCACCTTGCAGAAATACAGCCGCACGTATGCATGCGGATAATCGTGCTCGAGCGTGTGCCAGCGGTGGCTGGCGGTGACTTCGATGCCGAGCTCCTCGTGCAGTTCGCGCGCAAGCGCGTCCTCGACGCTTTCGCCGGCCTCCAGCTTGCCGCCCGGAAACTCCCAGTAGCCTTCGTACGGCTTGCCTTGCAGGCGCTGCGCGAGCAGGTAGCGTCCGTCCGGCTGCACCATCACGCCGACCGCGACTTCCGTCACCTTGCGGCCATCGGGCGCGCGCACCGCGCCTTGTGCGAGATCCGCGCTCATGCCTGCTCCTTGCGGCCCGACCAGTCACGCGCAAACTGCCATGCGACGCGCCCCGAGCGCGAACCGCGCTCGAGCGCCCACACGAGCGCGTCGCCGCGTGCGGATTCGATCTCCGTATCCGGACAGCCGAAATGACGCAGCCAGTGCCCGACGATGTCGAGGTAGTCGTCCTGCTTGAACGGATAGAAGCTGACCCACAGGCCGAAGCGCTCCGACAGCGAGATCTTTTCCTCGACGACTTCGCCGGGGTGAATCTCGCCATCCGGAAGATGCTTGTACGACTCGTTGTCGCTCATGTACTCGGGCAGCAGATGGCGGCGGTTCGACGTCGCGTAGATCAGCACGTTGTCCGACTGCGCGGCGATCGAGCCGTCGAGCGCGACCTTCAGCGCCTTGTAGCCCGACTCGCCTTCCTCGAACGACAGGTCGTCGCAGAACACGATGAAGCGCTCGGGACGCTGCGAGATCAGGTCGACGATGTCGCCGAGATCGTGCAGGTCGTCCTTGTCCACTTCGATCAGGCGCAGGCCGTCGTTCGCATACGCGTTCAGGCACGCCTTGATCAGCGACGATTTGCCGGTACCGCGCGCGCCGGTCAGCAGCACGTTGTTGGCCGGCTTCTGCTGCACGAACTGCCGCGTGTTCTGTTCGATCAGCCCTTTCTGGCGATCGATGTTGTGCAGATCGTCGAGCGTGATCGACGACACGGCGGGCACCGGCTGCAGATAGCCGCGCCCCTGGCGCTTGCGCCAGCGGAACGCGTGAGCGGCATTCCAGTCGACCGCTGCCGGCGCGGGCGGCAGCATCCCCTCGAGACGGCCGAGCAGCGCCTCGGCGCGCGTCAGAAACTGTTCAAGCTTGTCCATGTCGTTCGAACGCTCCCGGTCAGGAGCGGTAATCCGCATTGATGCTCACATAGTCGTGCGACAGGTCGCACGTCCAGATGGTGGCCTGCGCGTCGCCGCGGCCGAGCAGCACGCGGATCGTGATTTCGCTCTGCTTCATCACGCGCTGGCCGTCTTCTTCCTGGTAAGCCGGGTTGCGGCCGCCCGCCTTCGCGACGAGCACGTCGTCGAGATAAAGGTCGATCTTGTCGACGTCGAGATCCGCGACGCCTGCATAGCCGATCGCCGCGAGAATCCGGCCGAGGTTGGGGTCGGATGCGTAGAAGGCCGTCTTCACGAGCGGCGAATGGCCGATCGCGTAAGCGATCTGGCGGCATTCCGCGACACTCTTGCCGCCTTCGACCTGCACGGTCATGAATTTCGTCGCGCCTTCGCCGTCGCGCACGATCAGTTGCGACAGCACCTGTGCGACTTCCGTCACCGCATCGCGCAGCGCCGCATAGGCCGGCGAATCGGTCGACGTGATCGCCGGCAGCGTGCTCTTGCCCGACGCGATCAGGATGAACGAGTCGTTCGTCGACGTATCGCCGTCGATCGTGATGCAGTTGAACGAGCGGTCGGCTACTTCCTTCACGAGCGTGTCGAGCACCGGCTGCGCGACGTTCGCGTCGAACGCGAGGAAGCCGAGCATCGTCGCCATGTTCGGCTTGATCATGCCCGCGCCCTTGCTGATGCCCGTCAGCGTGACCGTATGGCCGTCGATCGTCACCTGGCGCGACGTAGCCTTCGGCAGCGTGTCCGTCGTCATGATCGCCTGCGCGGCGTCGAACCAGTTCGCAGCCGTGCGATTCGCGAGCGCGGCCGGCAGGCCGGCCTTCAGGCGATCGATCGGCAGCGGCTCGAGGATCACGCCGGTCGAGAACGGCAGCACCTGCGCCGGCTCGATGCCCGCGAGGCGCGCGAGTTCCGTGCAGGTTTCGCGTGCGTTCACGAGGCCCGGCTCGCCGGTGCCCGCGTTCGCATTGCCCGTATTCACGACGAGCGCGCGAATGCCCGCGCCGCCTGCGCGCACCTTCGCCAGGTGCTCGCGGCAGACGGTGACCGGCGCTGCGCAGAAACGGTTTTCGGTGAACACGCCCGCGACCGTCGCGCCTTCGTCGACGGAGATGACCAGCACGTCCTTGCGATTCGGCTTGCGGATGTTCGCTTCCGCCCAGCCGAGCGTGACGCCGGCGACAGGATGCAGTTGGGCGGGATCGATCGACGGAAAATTGACAGCCATGGGGCACACCTGCCGGATGGAAAATGCCGGCATGCGCCGGCATCGATTGGAAGAACCAGCGGCCGCACGCGCAGGCCGCCGCAACTCACATCACTCACGCGAAGCTGCGAACGAAGCGGCACGCATGATGCGCGCCGCCGTCGATCATGACAGCTTCCCGTGACATTGCTTGTACTTCTTGCCGCTGCCGCACGGGCACGGGTCGTTGCGGCCGACCTTCGGCATTTCGCCGCCGGGGCCGCTGTGCGTCATCGCGCTGCCGACCATGTCGGCGGTTGCCATGGCCGCCGCGGCAGCCGCGACGTTGGCCACCGGCGCACCGGCTTCCGCGTAATCGGCGTGCTGGTACTCGACGTTCTCGAGGTGACCGCCACGCTCCTCGATCTGCTCGGCGGCCTGCTCGAGCTGTTCCGGCGACTGGATCTGCACGTTCATCACGACGCGCGTGACTTCCTGCTTGATCGCCTCGAGCATCGCGGCGAACAGTTCGAACGCTTCGCGCTTGTATTCCTGCTTCGGATTCTTCTGCGCATAACCGCGCAGGTGGATGCCCTGGCGCAGGTGGTCGAGCGCCGCGAGGTGCTCGCGCCACAGGCGGTCGACCGTCTGCAGCATCACCGAGCGCTCGAACGCGCTGAACGATTCGCGGCCGACCAGCGCGACCTTCGCCTCGTACTGCTCGTCGGCGGCCGTCGTCACCGCGTCGAGGATCTCCTCGGCCGTGATCGACGAGGACTCGTTCACCATTTCCTGGATCGCGAGGTCGAGCTGCCAGTCGTTGCGCAGCGCTTCTTCCAGCTCGGGCACGTCCCACTGCTCTTCGATGCTGCCTTCCGGCACGAACTGGCGGACAACTTCGGTGATCACGCCGTGACGCATCGCGGTGATCGTCTCGGTGATGTCGTGCGCTTCGAGCAGCTCGTTACGCTGCTGGTAGATCACCTTGCGCTGGTCGTTCGACACGTCGTCGTATTCGAGCAGCTGCTTGCGGATGTCGAAGTTGCGCGCCTCGACCTTGCGCTGCGCGGACTCGATCGAGCGCGTGACGATGCCGGCCTCGATCGCCTCGCCTTCCGGCATCTTCAGGCGATCCATGATCGAGCGCACGCGGTCGCCCGCGAAAATACGCAGCAGCGGATCGTCGAGCGACAGGTAGAAGCGCGACGAGCCCGGATCGCCCTGGCGGCCCGCACGGCCGCGCAGCTGGTTGTCGATCCGGCGCGATTCGTGGCGCTCGGTGCCGATGATGTGCAGGCCGCCCGCGGCCTTCACTTCCTCGTGCAGCGTTTCCCACTCGTCGTGCAGCTTCTGGATGCGGCGCGCCTTTTCGTCGGCCGGGATCGCATCGTCGGCCTCGATGAACGCGGCCTGCTTCTCCGCATTGCCGCCGAGCACGATGTCGGTCCCGCGGCCGGCCATGTTGGTCGCGATCGTGATGCGCTTCGGCCGGCCGGCTTCCGCGACGATCGCCGCTTCACGCTCGTGCTGCTTTGCGTTCAGCACTTCGTGCGGGAGCCCGGCCTGCTTCAGCAGGTGCGACAGCAGTTCGGAGTTCTCGATCGACGTCGTGCCGACCAGCACCGGCTGGCCGCGCTCGTAGCAGTCGCGGATGTCGCGGATCACCGCGTCGTAGCGCTCCTTGGCCGTCTTGTAGATCTGGTCCTGCTTGTCGATCCGCTTCGGCGGGCGGTTGGTCGGGATCACGACCGTCTCGAGGCCGTAGATCTCGTTGAATTCGTACGCTTCGGTGTCGGCGGTACCGGTCATGCCGGCCAGCTTCGCGTACATCCGGAAGTAGTTCTGGAACGTGATCGACGCGAGCGTCTGGTTCTCGCTCTGGATCTTCACGTGCTCCTTCGCCTCGACCGCCTGGTGCAGGCCGTCGGACCAGCGGCGGCCGGCCATCAGGCGGCCCGTGAATTCGTCGACGATGACCACTTCGCCGTTCTGCACGACGTAGTGCTGATCCTTGTGGAACAGCGTGTGCGCGCGCAGCGCCGCATACACGTGGTGCATCAGCGTGATGTTCTGCGGCGCATACAGGCTCTCGCCCTCGCCGATCAGGCCCCATTCGGCGAGCAGGCGCTCGGCTTTCTCGTGGCCCGATTCCGTCAGGAACACCTGGCGCGCCTTCTCGTCGAGCGTGTAGTCGCCCGGCTTCTCGACGCCCGTGCCGTCGGCCTTCTCTTCGCCGATCTGGCGCTCGAGCAGCGGCGGCAATGCGTTCATCCGCACGTACAGCTCGGTGTGATCCTCGGCCTGGCCCGAAATGATCAGCGGCGTACGCGCCTCGTCGATCAGGATCGAGTCCACTTCGTCGACGACCGCGAAATTCAGCGCCCGCTGCACGCGCGCGTCGGTCTCGTAGACCATGTTGTCGCGCAGGTAGTCGAAGCCGAATTCGTTGTTCGTGCCGTACGTGATGTCCGCCGCGTAAGCCTGCTGCTTCTGGTCGTGCTCCATGCCGGACAGATTGATGCCGACCGACAGACCGAGGAAGTTGTAGAGGCGCGCCATCCATTCGGCGTCACGCTGCGCGAGGTAATCGTTGACGGTCACCACGTGCACGCCGCGGCCTGCCAGCGCGTTCAGGTACACGGGCAGCGTCGCGACGAGCGTCTTGCCCTCGCCGGTGCGCATTTCCGCGATCTTGCCGTAGTGGAGCACCATGCCGCCGATCATCTGCACGTCGAAGTGCCGCATCTTCAGCACGCGACGGCTGGCTTCGCGACAGACCGCGAAGGCCTCGGGCAGCAGCTTGTCGAGCGACTCGCCGGCCGCGACCCGCTGGCGAAACTCATCCGTCTTGCCGCGCAACTGGTCGTCCGTCAGCTTCTCGATCTGCGTTTCGAGCGCATTGATCGTCGCGACGGTCTTTTGGTATTGCTTGACGAGCCGCTGGTTGCGGCTGCCAAAAATTTTCTGGAGAAAACCGGTTGTCATCGGATCGGATCCTGCGTCGCAGCACCGGCGCCCGGCGCGTGTTGCGCGCCCCGACGCCCGAGCCCCGGCGGCTTAGCGAATTAGTGGAATCAAACGAGGAATTTTAGCACGCGGGGAAGCATGCGCCCGTGTCTCGGGCGGACGGGCACCGCGCGCAGACGGCCGGGCCAACGGGGCGAAAGCCGCCTGTGCACGGGCCCGCGCGGGTACAATCGGCGTCAACGTCCGCGCGCGTGCGCGCCCGAAGAATGTCTCGATGAACCGATTTTCCAAGCGTTTCGGCCCGCTCGCCCCATATCGCCCGCAACCCGTGTCCGAAGTGCTCGGCCGCACCGACGCGTTCGCGGCGCTGCGCGCCGGCGTCGAACAGATCGCGTCGCTGCAGCGCGACCTTGCCGCGCTCCTGCCCGACTATCTTGCGAATCATGTCGAACCGGGCTTCATCAAGGACGGCACCCTGACCCTCTTTGCTGCGCACAACGCGTTGGCCGCTCGGCTGCGACAGGTCGAACCGAGGTTGCTCGGCGATCTGCAAAAACGGGGCTGGCCGGTCTCGACGCTGCGTGTACGCGTGCGCCCGAAGGATGCGCCGGAGCCGCCCCACGTGAAGCAGGCGCGGATGACGTCGGTCGGCGCAGCCGCGTTGCGCGACCTGGCCGATCATCTCGAACCGTCACCGCTGCAGGACGCGCTCGCGCGGATGGCGGCCCGGCATGGCGCGAAGCCGCGCTGACGGCGCGCGTCGCCGGCAGCGCCAGGTGGGCCGGCCAACAAAAAAGCAGCCCGAAGGCTGCTTTTTTTTTATTGCTTGCGCGGTACGCAGGTCAGGCGAAGGCCGTCTGCATGTCGAACGCGAAGCCCTTCGGGGCGGCTTGCGGATCGTCGAACGTGACGATCTCGTACGCATCTTCGTTGGCGAGCAATTCGCGCAGCAGCGCGTTGTTCAGCCCGTGGCCCGACTTGTACGCCGTGTACGACGCCAGCAGCGGATGGCCGATCACGTAAAGGTCGCCGATCGCGTCGAGCATCTTGTGCTTCACGAACTCGTCGTCGTAGCGGAGCCCGTCGTTGTTCAGGATGCGGTACTCGTCGAGCACGATCGCGTTTTCCATGCTGCCGCCGCGGGCGAGACCCATCTCGCGCAGCATCTCGGCTTCATGTGCGAAGCCGAACGTGCGTGCACGCGCAATCTCGCGCACATACGAGGTATTCGCGAAATCGACCTCGAGCTCCTGGCCGGTCTTGTCGACGGCCGGGTGACGGAAGTCGATCGAGAATTTCAGCTTGAAACCGAAGTACGGATCGAGACGCGCGAACTTGTCGCCATCACGAATTTCGACCGTTTTCTTCACCTTGACGAAGCGCTTCGGCGCGTTCTGCTCCTCGATCCCGGCAGACTGGATCAGGAACACGAAGGTCGCCGCGCTGCCGTCCATGATCGGGATTTCCTCGGCCGTCACGTCGACATAGAGGTTGTCGATACCGAGGCCGGCACATGCCGACATCAGGTGCTCGACGGTCGACACGCGCACGCCATCCTTCTGCAGCACCGACGCGAGCCGCGTATCGCCGATCGACGTCGCCGCGGCGGGGATGTCGACGGGCGTGGGAAGGTCGACGCGCGAGAAGACGATGCCCGTGCCCGGTGCGGCAGGACGGAGCGTCAGCTCGATCTTGCGGCCCGAGTGGACACCGATACCCACGGTCTTCACGATGGACTTGATGGTGCGCTGCTTCAGCATGATGTTCTTCGTCGTGATTGAAGATATCAATCAGGAGTTATATTCGATAGGGGGGATTATAGCGTAATTCCCTATTCAGCGTAGTTTGAAACTGCGTATCAATCTGTTTCGACTGTTTACCCGCGCCGATACGGGACGGGCCGATGCCCGGAACGGAGGCGTTTCCGGTCATCAGCCCGTGTTACAACTGCCCTGAGGCCGGTGAGCAGCGTTGCCGGAAGGCAACGGCGCACCGCACGATCAGGACGTCAACGTCGCGAGAACACTCGCCGCATCGCTCACTTCGAATTTGCCCGGCGCCTCGACGGCCAGCGTCTTGACCACACCGCCGTCAATCACCATCGCGTAGCGCAGGGAACGAATTCCCATGCCACGCGCGGACAAATCCTGCGTCAGCCCCAGCGCATGAGTGAAAGCCGCGCTGCCGTCCGCCATCATGCGCACCTTGCCCGCGGTGTGCAGATCACGTCCCCATGCGCCCATCACGAATGCGTCGTTGACGGACACGCACCAGATCTCGTCGATGCCCGCCGCGCGCAATTGCCCGGCGTGTTCGACGTAGCCCGGCACATGCTGCGCCGAGCAGGTCGGCGTGAAAGCGCCCGGCAATCCGAAGATCACCACCCGCTTTCCCGCAACCTGGTCGCGCACGCTGAAGGCATTCGGCCCCAGCGTGCACCCTTCGCGCGCGTCGTCGATGTACTCGAACAGTTGCGCGTCGGGCAGCGCGTCGCCCACTTGAATCATGGCTGGTCCCTCATAGCGATACGGTTTTTCAGCGTGTCGCGGACAGCACGGTCCATCCCGCCCCGCTTGTGCGGAGAGGGCACGTTTCCCGGCCCGGCGTCGCAGCCGACGCGGCCTGTCGTGGTCCGTAGCATCCGTCACGCCGGCGATACCGCGGCAGATTCGCCGCGGCTTCGCCTGTGTTTGCGTCAGTCAGCCTGCTTGCGCAGGAAAGCCGGGATGTCGTACGTGTCGACACCCTTCTCCTGCAGCGCCTGCACGTGCGATGCCGCGGTTTCGCGCGAATTGCGCCACACCGCCGGCGTATCGAGCGCGCCGTAGTCTGCCGTGCTGACGTGATGCGTCGGAGCGTAGCCGTGCGAAACCGCGCTGACCGGCTGGTTGTCCGTACCCGTGCGCAGCAGCGTCATCGGTGCCGACTGCTGCTTCTTCGCCGCACGGCCCAGACCCGTCGCCACGACCGTCACGCGCAGTGCATCGCCCATCGCGTCGTCGTACACCGCACCGAAGATCACCGTCGCATCTTCCGCCGCGTAGCTCTTGATCGTGTTCATCACTTCGCGCGTTTCCGACAGGCGCAGCGAACGGCTCGACGTGATGTTGACCAGCACGCCGCGCGCGCCCGACAGATCGACGCCCTCGAGCAACGGGCTCGCCACGGCCTGTTCCGCCGCGAGGCGCGCGCGATCGACGCCGGCGACCGTCGCCGTGCCCATCATCGCCTTGCCCTGCTCGCCCATCACCGTCTTCACGTCTTCGAAGTCGACGTTCACGAGGCCATCGACATTGATGATTTCGGCGATGCCCGCGACCGCGTTGTTCAACACGTCGTCCGCGCACTGGAAGCACTTGTCCATCTCGGCGTCGTCGCCCATCACGTCGAACAGCTTGTCGTTCAGCACGACGATCAGCGAGTCGACGTGATCCTCCAGTTGCTGCGATCCTGCTTCAGCGACGCGCATGCGCTTGCCGCCTTCGAATTCGAACGGCTTGCTGACGACACCCACCGTCAGGATGCCCATCTCCTTCGCGATCTGCGCGACCACCGGTGCCGCGCCCGTGCCCGTGCCACCACCCATGCCGGCCGTGATGAACACCATGTGCGCGCCGCGCAGTGCGTCGGCGATGCGCTCACGCGCTTCTTCCGCTGCCGCACGGCCCATTTCCGGCTTCGCACCAGCGCCCAGGCCCGTGTTGCCGAGCTGGATCACCGACGATGCGCGCGAACGCGACAGCGCCTGTGCATCCGTGTTCATCACGATGAAGTCGACGCCCTGCACGCCGCGGTTGATCATGTGCTGGACGGCATTGCCGCCAGCGCCGCCAACGCCGACCACCTTGATGATGGTGCCGTTGGTCTCGGTTTCCAGCATTTCGAATTCCATTGTTGCCTCCGTCAAGAGAATGACTGCTACTCGGCCGTTATTCGGCAGGAGATCGGGCAACCCCCTGTCGCGCGCCAGCCGCCGGCACCAGCGCGAATTTCGATTCGGTTCGTCCCCAAGAAAACACCGGGCCGCCCCAGGTTTCCTTGGCCCCCTCGGGGGGCAGGCTCGGCGTGCCGAGCCGTGGGGGTACTCAAAAATTGCTCAGGAACCATTCCTTCATCCGCGAGAACACCTGTCCCGCGTTGCCGGACTGCACGGCGACCTTGCGGCCGCGCATGCGCTGGGCGCTGCCTTCGACGAGCAGCCCCATCGCCGTCGAGTAGCGCGGATTGCGCACGACGTCGGAAAGGCCGCCTGCATATTCCGGCGCGCCGATGCGCACCGGTTTCAGGAAAATGTCTTCGCCGAGCTCGACCATGCCGGGCATCATCGAAGCGCCGCCGGTAATGACCACGCCGGAGCTCAGGAGTTCTTCGTATCCCGACTCGCGCACGACCTGCTGCACGAGCGAGAACAGCTCCTCGACGCGCGGCTCGATCACGGCTGCCAGCGCCTGGCGCGACAGCGTGCGCGGGCCGCGTTCGCCGAGGCCCGGCACTTCCACCATTTCGTCCGGATCGGCGAGCGCCTGCTTCGCGATCCCGTAGCCGACCTTGATGTCTTCCGCATCCGGCGTCGGCGTGCGCAGCGCCATCGCGATGTCGCTCGTGATCTGGTCGCCGGCGATCGGAATCACCGCAGTGTGGCGGATCGCGCCTTCGGCGAAGATCGCGATATCCGTCGTGCCGCCGCCGATGTCGACCAGCACCACGCCGAGATCCTTCTCGTCTTCCGTCAGCACGGCCAGCGACGACGCGAGCGGCTGCAGGATCAGGTCGTTCACTTCGAGCCCGCAGCGGCGCACGCACTTGACGATGTTCTGCGCGGCGCTCACCGCGCCCGTCACGATGTGCACCTTCACTTCCAGCCGGATGCCGCTCATCCCGATCGGCTCGCGTACGTCTTCCTGGCCGTCGATGATGAATTCCTGCGTGAGGATGTGCAGCACCTGCTGGTCGGTCGGGATGTTGATCGCCTTCGCGGTCTCGATCACGCGCGCGACGTCCGTCTGCGTGACTTCCTTGTCCTTGATCGCGACCATCCCGCTCGAGTTGAAGCTGCGGATGTGGCTGCCCGCGATCCCCGTGAACACGTTGGTGATCTTGCAGTCGGCCATCAGCTCGGCTTCCTCGAGCGCGCGCTGGATCGACTGCACGGTGGCCTCGATGTTGACCACCACGCCTTTCTTCAGACCCTTCGACTCGCTCTGGCCGAGACCGATCACCTCATAGTGGCCTTCGCCCTTCAGCTCGGCGACGATGGCCACCACCTTCGACGTGCCGATGTCGAGGGAAACCAGCAGATCCTTGTAGTCTTTGCTCATAAAGTGCTCTTGCGTGTGATCTCTCGTTACTTCTTGCGCTTGTCGGTATCGGTCAGGAACCGCATGCCTGCCGCGCGAATCGCGAATCCGTTCGGATAGCGCAGGTCCGCGTACTCGATGTCGTTGCCCCAGCGCTCCGTGACGGCCGGCCATGCGGCGACCAGGCGCTGGCTCCGGTCATGCAGCGACTCGCTGTTGCGTTCCTTGCCCAGCTCCACCTGCATGCCGTTCGACAGCTTCACCGTCCACGCGTACCGCGCCGACAGCGTCACTTCTTCCGGCGCCGCCTTCAGCGGCGCAAACCATTTCCCGAAGTCGCGATACCGCGTGACGACTTCCTTCGCACTGCCCTCCGGGCCGTCGAACGCCGGCAGTTCCTGCTCCAGCTCGCCCTGGTTCGCGGTGAACAGCTCGCCATCGACGCTCACGAGCTGGTCGCTGCCCCAGGTCCCGAGCGGTTTGTACTCCTCGAGCGTGACAGCCAGCGCATTCGGCCACACCCGGCGCACGCTCGCATGGCGCACCCAGGGCATCTGCTCGAACGCGGCGCGCGCGGCGTCGAGGTCGACCGTGAAGAAATTGCCCTTCAGCCGGCCGACCACGCCCGCGCGCACCGTCGGGGAATTGATGTGCTCGGTGTCGCCGTCGATCCGGATTTCCCGCAGCGCAAACGTCGGGCGCTGGATCAGCCAGTAGCAACCGGCCGCCGCCAACACGAGCAGCAACAGCGCGTACAGCGCGCTGGCGGCAAGGTTGAGTTGGCGAACGTTGTTCCACATACGTCGTTCCGTTCCTGCGTCAGTCGTTGAGCGTGAGCGACAGCACCTTCACGACCAGCTCCGAATAGCTGATGCCGACCGCGCGCGCGGCCTTCGGCGGCAGCGAGTGGTCGGTCATCCCGGGGGCCGTGTTCACTTCCAGGAAATACGCATTGCCGGCCGCATCCAGCATGAAATCCGCGCGGCCCCAGTCGGTGCAGCCGAGCACGTCGAACGCCCGGCGCGCGACGCGCTTGAGCTCCGCCTCCTTGTCGGCGGGCAGCCCGCACGGAATCAGGTATTGCGTGTCGTCGGCGACGTACTTCGCGTGATAGTCGTAGAACTCGCCGGCCGGCACGATCTTGATCACCGGCAGGTCGAGATCGCCGGCGATGCAGGCGGTGTACTCGCCGCCGCCCTCGATGCTCTTCTCGACGATCACGATCGGGTCATGCTTTGCGGCTTCCGCGAGCGCAGCGGGCAACGCGTCGGCCGTCTTCACCTTCAGCACCGCCACGCTCGAGCCTTCGCTCGCCGGCTTCACGAACAGCGGCAGGCCGAGCTTCGCGACGATGTCCGTCGCGCGCGCCGCGAGATCATCGCCGCGCAGCACCGTCTCGAACGGCGGCGTCGGCACGCCCGTCTGCTGCCACACGAGCTTCGTGCGGAACTTGTCGAGGCCGAGCGCCGATCCGAGCACGCCGCTGCCCGTGTAGCGAATGCCGTAGAAATCGAGCGCGCCCTGGATCTGGCCGTTCTCGCCGTAGCCGCCATGTAGTGCGTTGAACGCGCGCACGAACCCTTCGTCCTTCAGCGCCGACAGCGGGCGCTCGGCCGGATCGAACGGGTGCGCGTCGATGCCCGCGTCGCGCAGGCCCTGCAGCACGAGCTTGCCCGACGTGAGCGACACCTCGCGCTCCGAGGACTCACCGCCGAACAACACCGCCACCTTGCCGAAACGTTTCGGATCAATCCCGCTCATGTCATGCCTTCTGTTGAGTGTGCTGCGCAACCTTCGCCGGCACGCCGCCGATCGAACCCGCGCCCATCGTGATCACCACGTCGCCGTTCTGCGCGACCTTCGCCAATGCGTCCGGCACGTCGTCGACCGTCGCGACGAACACCGGGTCAACCTTCCCCACCGCGCGCAGCGCACGCGACAGCGCGTCGCCGCTGGCGGTCGAGATCGCCGCCTCGCCCGCCGCGTAGACTTCCGTCAGCACCAGCGCGTCGACCGTCGACAGCACGTTGACGAAATCGTCGAAGCAGTCGCGGGTGCGCGTGTAGCGGTGCGGCTGGAACGCCAGCACGAGGCGGCGGCCCGGGAACGCGCCGCGCGCGGCCGCGATCGTCGCGGCCATCTCGACCGGGTGATGGCCATAGTCGTCGATCAGCGTGTAGTGGCCGCCGTCCGCGGTCGGCACTTCGCCGTAGCGCTGGAAGCGCCGGCCGACACCGTTGAATTCCGCCAGCGCCAGCTGGATCGCGTCGTCCGACACGCCGAGATCGGTCGCGATCGCGATCGCCGCGAGCGCGTTCTGCACGTTGTGCAGGCCCGGCATGTTCAGCACGACCGCCAGCGGCGCGCGCCCTTCGCGGATCACCGTGAAATGCATGCGGCCGTCGCGCGCATCGATGTCTTCGGCGCGCACCTGCGCGTCCGGCGACAGCCCGTAGCGCACGACCGGCTTCGAGATGAACGGGATGATCTGCCGCACGTTCGGATCGTCGACGCACACGACCGCGCTGCCGTAGAACGGCAGGCGCTGCGTGAATTCGATGAACGCCTGCTTGAGCCGCGCGAAATCGTGGCCGTAGGTGTCCATGTGGTCGGCGTCGATGTTCGTGATGACTTCGATCACCGGATACAGGTTCAGGAACGACGCGTCGGACTCGTCGGCCTCGGCGACGATGAAGTCGCCCGTGCCGAGCCGCGCGTTCGCGCCGGCGCTGATCAGCCGCCCGCCGATCACGAAGGTCGGATCGAGCCCGCCCGCCGCGAGTACGCTCGCGACGAGGCTCGTCGTCGTGGTCTTGCCGTGCGTGCCGGCGATCGCGATGCCCTGCTTCAGGCGCATCAGCTCCGCCAGCATCACCGCCCGCTGCACGATCGGCACGCGCTGCGCGCGCGCGGCCAGCACTTCCGGGTTGTCCGAACGCACGGCCGTCGACACGACGACCGCGTTCGCGCCCTCGATGTTCGCCGCGTCGTGGCCGATCGCGATCCGGGCGCCGAGCGCCTGCAGACGATCCGTCACCGCGTTGCGCGACAGGTCCGAGCCGCTGACCTCGTAGCCGAGGTTGACGAGCACTTCGGCGATGCCGCTCATGCCCGCGCCGCCGATCCCGACGAAATGAATGTGTTTGACGATGTGTTTCATTGCAGTTCTTCCAGGTTCGCGCCGGCCGCCTTCGCGCACACGCGCGCGACTTCGTCGGTGGCCTCGGGCTTCGCCAGCGAGCGCGAACGTTCCGCCATGTCCGCGAGCGATGCCCGCGACTGGCCGCGCAGCCAGTCGGCGAGCAGTTCCGCTGACAGGTCGCGTTGTTGCACCAGCACGGCCGCGCCCGCATCGGCGAGGAACGCGGCGTTGCTCGTCTGATGATCGTCGACCGCGTACGGGAACGGCACGAACAGCGCCGCCACGCCCACCGCCGCGATCTCCGACACCGTCATCGCGCCCGACCGGCAGATCACGAGATCCGCCGCCGCATACGCGGCCGCCATGTCGTCGATGAACGGCACGAGCCGCACGTCTTCGCCGGCCGCGAAACCGGCCGCTTCGTAATTCGCCTTCAATGCTTCGATGTGCTTCGCGCCGGCCTGGTGCACGATGCGCGGGCGTTCGCCCGGCGCCAGCATCGCCAGCGCGCGCGGCACCACTTCGTTCAGCGCGGCCGCACCGAGGCTGCCGCCGACGACCAGCACGTTCAGCGGGCCGCTGCGCGACGCATAGCGTGCTTTGGGCGCTTCCGTGCCGGCAAGTTCCGCGCGAATCGGGTTACCCGTCCATTCCGCGTGCGGCAGCGCACCGGGGAACGCGACGAGCACGCGTTTCGCGAATTTCGCGAGCACCTTGTTCGTCAGGCCCGCGATCGAATTCTGTTCATGCAGCACGAGCGGACGGCCCGACAGTGCGGTCATCACGCCCGCCGGGAACGTGATGTAGCCGCCCATCCCGAGGACGACGTCGGGCCGCACGCGGCGCAGCGCGGCCAGACTCTGCCCGCATGCGCGCAGCAGGTTGAACGGTAGCGTCAGCTTGGTCTTCAGGCCCTTGCCGCGCAGCCCGCCGAACCGCACGTATTCCATCGGAATGCCGTGCTTCGGCACGAGCGTCGCTTCCATCCCGGCCGGATTGCCGAGCCACACGACGCGCCAGCCCGCCGCTTCCATCCGGTGAGCGACCGCAAGCCCCGGGAACACGTGGCCCCCGGTGCCGCCTGCCATCACCATCAGCGTGCGTTGCGACGCGGTCATACCTTCCCTCCCCGCATCAGCAAGAGTGAACGAATATTTTGGCTACGCCCGCTTCGCTTGACTTCGCGCGCTTCGCGCACGAAGTTAGCCTTCACCGAAATCGCGTACTGACGCGGAGAGGTCATACCTTCCCTCCCCGCATCAGTACGCGATTTTCATAGTCGACCCGCAGCAGCACCGCGAGCGCGACGCAGTTCAGCAGAATGCCCGAGCCGCCATAGCTCACGAGCGGCAGCGTCAGGCCCTTGGTCGGCAGCAGCCCGAGGTTCACGCCCATGTTGATGAAGGTCTGCGCGCCGAACCAGATGCCGATGCCCTTCGCCATCAGGCCCGCGAACGTGCGATCGAGTGCCAGCGCCTGACGCCCGATCTCGAACGCGCGGCGCACGATCCAGTAGAACAGCAGGATCACGACCAGCACGCCGACGAAACCGAGCTCCTCGCCGATCACCGCGAGGATGAAGTCGGTATGCGCCTCCGGCAGGTAGTTCAGCTTCTCGACGCTGCCGCCGAGGCCGACGCCGAACCACTCGCCGCGGCCGAATGCGATCAGCGAGTGCGTGAGCTGATACGCCTTGCCCTGCGCGTAACGCTCGTCCCACGGATCGAGGTACGCGAAGATCCGCTCGCGACGCCACGGCGACAGCCACACCAGCATCGTGAAGGTGCCGATTGCGGTCGCGACGAGGCCGCCGAACAGCTTGCCGTTCACGCCGCCGAGGAACAGCACGCCCATCGCGATCGCCGCGACCACCATGAACGCGCCCATGTCCGGCTCGAGCAGCAGCAGCGCCCCGACCAGACCGACCGCGAACGCCATCGGCAGGAAGCCCTTGGCGAAGCTCTGCATGTATTCCTGCTTGCGCACCGTGTAGTTCGCCGCGTAGATCGTCACCGCGAGCTTCATGATTTCCGACGGCTGCATGTTCGTGATGCCGAGCGGAATCCAGCGGCGCGCACCGTTCACGCCCTTGCCGACGTGCGGAATCAGCACGATCACGAGGCCGACGAGCGCGATCAGGAAGAGTTGCGGCGCGTATTTGTCCCACGTCGACACCGGCACGCGGAACGCAATCACCGCCGCGATGAACGCGACGGCGAGCGAGATGCAGTGGCGCATCAGGAACGCGTAATCGTGATACGACGCGTATTTCGGCGAATCGGGCATCGCGATCGACGCCGAATACACCATCACCACGCCGAGCCCGAGCAGCGCGATTGCGACCCACAACAGCGAGTAGTCGAAGTCGAGCATCCGCGAACGGCTCGGGCGCACGCCGTTGACGACGCTCGAGAGGCCGCCCGTCGCGCCGCGCGTGGCGGACGCGACGCGGCCGCCCGCAGCGTTGCCGCCGGTGTCGCGACGATCGTTGAAACGGGAGACGAGGCGATCGGACCAGCTCATGGCGTCGCTCCTTTGTCGATGGCGATTTCGTCGACCGCCGCGCGGAACACATCCGCGCGATGGGCGTAGTTCCTGAACATGTCGAGACTCGCGCATGCGGGCGACAGCAGCACCGCATCGCCCGGCTCGGCCAGCTCGGCCGCCGCGTGCACCGCGCCTTCGAGCGTCGCGTGGTCGGCGAGCGGCACGCCCGTTTCGGCGAGCGTGTCGCGGATCGCCGGCGCATCGCGGCCGATCAGCATCACCGCACGGCACCAGCGCGCGACCGGCGCGACCAGCGGAGCGAAATCCTGCCCCTTGCCGTCGCCGCCGGCGATCAGCACGATCTTCTGCGCAAGCCCGTCGAGCGCGGCAACCGTCGCGCCGACGTTCGTGCCCTTGCTGTCGTCGACGTAGTCGACGTCGTCGATCGTCGCGATCACTTCGACACGATGCGCCTCGCCGCGATACTCGCGCAGCGCGTGCAGCAGCGGCGCGGCCGGCAGGTCGATCGCGCGTGCGAGCGCGAACGCGGCCAGCGCGTTCGCGGCGTTGTGCAGCCCGCGGATACGCAGCGCATCGGCCGGCATCAGGCGCTTCTGCGCGATGTCGGGCGTATGCGCGGCATCGCGCTTGCGCCGACGGGTCGTCGTCGCGGTTTCATCCGGTGCGTCGCGATCGACCGCTTCGACGAGCCATGCGATGCCGTTGTCGCGCGACAGGCCGTAGTCGCCGTCCTGCACCGGTTCGTTCAGGCCGAACGTGACCGTGCGCGGCGCATCGGCCGCGCCGGCTGCCGGCGCGAACTTCATCACGGCCGCATCGTCGCGGTTCAGCACGCGCGTGGTCGTTGCGCCGAAGATCCGGCCCTTTGCCTGCGCGTACGCGTCGAAGCTGCCGTGCCAGTCGAGGTGGTCCTGCGTGATGTTGAGGATCGCGGCCGCATCGGGCGCGAACGTGCGCGCGGTCTCGAGCTGGAAGCTCGACAGTTCGAGCACCCACACGTCGGGCAGCGCGGTTTCGTCGATCGCACCGGCGAGCCGGTCGAGCATCGCGGGGCTGATGTTGCCCGCGACAGCGACCTTCTTGCCGGAGCGCTGGCACAGCAGGCCGGTGAGGCTCGTCGTCGTGGTCTTGCCGTTGGTGCCCGTGATTGCGAGCACCTTCGGCTGGTAGCCGCTCGTGCCGAGCGCACGCAGCGCCTGCGCGAAGAATTCCAGCTCGCCCCACACCGCGATGCCGCGCTCGTTCGCGGCCGCGACCAGCGCCGCGAGCGCCGGTTCGAGCGGCGACAGCCCGGGGCTCAGACCGACGAGCTCGACGCCGCCGTCGAGCAGCGCAGGCGTGAATGCCCCGCCGACGAATTCCGCATCGATGCCTTCGGCCTGCAGCGCGGCAAGGTTCGGCGGCGCCTCGCGGGTATCGGCAATACGCAGCCGGCACCCGTGCCTCGCGCACCATCGCGCGATCGCGAGACCCGATTCCCCGAGCCCCAGTACGAGCACCATCGGCCGTTGCCGATCTCCAAACATCTCGCCAGACATCCTTGTTACCTTTCCTTTACCGCAGCTTGAGGGTGGTCAGACCGAACAGGCACAGCATCAGCGTGATGATCCAGAAACGCACGACCACCTGCGTTTCCTTCCAGCCGGACAATTCGAAATGGTGATGCAGCGGCGCCATCTTCAGCAGGCGCCGCCCTTCGCCGTAGCGCTTCTTCGTGTACTTGAACCACGAAACCTGCAGCATCACCGACAGCGTTTCCGCGACGAAGATGCCGCCCATGATGAACAGCACGATTTCCTGGCGCACGATCACCGCGACCGTGCCGAGCGCGCCGCCGAGCGCCAGCGCGCCGACGTCACCCATGAACACCTGCGCGGGGTGCGTGTTGTACCAGAGGAACGCGAGCCCTGCCCCACCCATCGCGGAACAGAAGATCAGCAGTTCGCCCGCGCCCGGAATGTGCGGGAACAGCAGGTATTTTGAATAGACCGCGCTGCCCATCACGTACGCGAACACACCCAGCGACGCACCGACCAGCACGACCGGCATGATCACGAGGCCGTCGAGGCCGTCGGTCAGGTTCACCGCGTTGCTCGCGCCGACGATCACGAAGTACGTCAGCACGATGAAGCCCCACACGCCGAGCGGGTAGCTGATCGACTTCAGGAACGGCAGCATCAGGTCGGCGCGTGCCGGCAGCCCCATCGACAGGCCGCTCCTCACCCACGCCATGAACAGGTCGAACACGCGCACGTTGTTCGCTTCCGACACGCTGAAGGCGAGGTAGACGGCCGCGAACAGCCCGATCACCGATTGCCAGAAATACTTCTCGCGCGACGACATCCCGCGTGGATCCTTGTGGACGACCTTGCGGTAATCGTCGACCCAGCCGATCACGCCGAAACCGAACGTGACGAGCATCACGATCCAGATGAAACGGTTCGTCAGGTCGCCCCACAGCAACGTCGCGACCGCGATGCCGATCAGGATCAGCACGCCGCCCATCGTCGGCGTACCGGACTTGACCAGGTGCGTCTGCGGACCGTCCTTGCGCACGGCCTGACCGACCTTCATTTGCGTCAGCTTGCGGATCACCCACGGTCCGCACACGAGCCCGATCCCGAGCGCGGTGATGGTGGCCATCACCGCACGGAACGTGAGGTACGTGAACAAGCGCAAAAAGCTTGCGTCTCCTTGCAGCCATTGCGCCAGCGCCAGCAGCATGCTTCCTTCCTTCTACTCAGTGTGCAGCGGGCGCAGTGCCCGCCGCGGGTTGGTTCGTCAGCGCGTCGACCACGCGCTCCATCTTCATGTACCGCGAGCCCTTCACGAGCAGCGTCGCCTGCGCGCCGTAGCCCGCTGCGAGCAGTGCCTCGACCAGCGCGCCGACGTCGTCGAAATGACGGGCCGTGTCGCCGTATGCCGTGCAGGCATCGCGCGACGCGTCGCCGAGCGCGAACAGCACGTCGATCCCGCGCTCGCGCGCGTAGGCACCGACCTCGCGATGGAAAGCCGGCCCTTCGTCGCCGACCTCGCCCATGTCGCCGATCACCAGCACGCGCGGCGCCGGTTGCGCGGCGAGCACGTCGATCGCGGCACGCATCGAATCGGGATTCGCGTTGTACGTATCGTCGACGACCGTCGCCCCCGCGAGGCTGCCTGCGATCGCCTGCTTCACCTGCAGCCGGCCTTTGACCGGTTCGAACGATTCGAGGCCCTGCTTGATCGCCGACAGTGCAACGCCGGCGCCCAGCGCCGCTGCCGTGGCGGCGAGCGCGTTGCGCGCGTTGTGCTCGCCGAGCGCGCGCAGCCGCACCGTGACGGCGCCCGCGGGCGTGTCGATCGCGAGTTCGCCTCCATGGAGGCGGCCCGTGACCTGCGCGTCGGTCTGCCGTTCGGCATCGTGCAGCGCGAAATCGAGAATCCGGTTGCCGGTCGCCGCGACGCGCCAGATGCCCGCGTAGGCATCGTCGGCCGGGAACACCGCGACGCCGTCCGGTGGCAACGCGTGAATCACGGCCGCGTGTTCGAGCGCGACGGCTTCGACCGTCGCCATGAACTCCTGGTGCTCGCGCTGCGCGTTGTTGACGAGCGCGACCGTCGGCGCCGTGAGGCGCGCGAGGACTTCGGTCTCGCCCGGGTGGTTCATCCCGATCTCGATCACCGCGAGACGATGCGCGGCCGACAGGCGCAGCAGCGTCAGCGGCAGGCCGACATCGTTGTTCAGGTTGCCGGCCGTCGCGAGCCGCGCGTCGGCGCCGACCGCCGCCGCGAAGATCGACGCGATCATTTCCTTGACGGTCGTCTTGCCGTTGCTGCCCGTCACCGCGACGAGCGGCAGCGCGAATCGTGTGCGCCAGCCATGCGCAAGCGCGCCGAGCGCGGCACGCGTTTCACCACCTTCGATCGCCGGCATCGCGACGCCCGCCGGCACGTGCGCGACCAGCGCCGCCGCAGCGCCGCGCGCGGCGACATCGCCGAGGAAGTCGTGCGCATCGAAGCGCTCGCCTTTCAATGCGACGAACAGGTCGCCGGGGCCTGCCGTGCGGCTGTCCGTCGATACGCGGTCGAACGTGACGCCCGCGTCGCCGTGAACGGTCGCGCCGGGGATCAGGCGGGCGGCTTCGCCGAGACTGAGCATCGTCATTCCGCGCCTCCCTTGCCGTGCGTCGCGCGCGCTGCCAGCGCGAGCCGCGCGTGATCCTGGTCGGAGAACGTACGCTTCTTGCCCATGATTTCCTGCGTGGCCTCGTGGCCCTTGCCGGCCAGCACGACGACATCCTCGCGTGCCGCGCCGCGCACGGCCTGCAGGATCGCGCTCGCGCGATCCTCGATACGGCGTGCGTGATCGGGCGCGGTCATGCCCGCGACGATCTGGTCGATGATGCGCTGCGGATCCTCGCTGCGCGGGTTGTCGCTCGTGACGACGGTTTCGTCGGCAAGCCGCTCCGCGATCGCGCCCATCAGCGGGCGCTTCGTCGCATCGCGATCGCCTCCGCAGCCGAACATGCAGACGAGCCGCCCGCCGCGCGCCGTAGCGATCGGGCGCAGCGCGTCGAGCGTCTTTTCGAGCGCGTCGGGCGTGTGTGCGTAGTCGATCACGACCAGCGGTTCGTCGTTCTGCAGACGGCCGCCCAGCCGCTGCATCCGGCCGTTGACGGACTCGAGCCGTGCGATTTCGGCGAGCGCCGCGTCGAACGGCACGTCGGCCGCGAGCAGCGAACCGAGCACCGCGAGCAGGTTGCTGACGTTGAACGTGCCGAGCGTGCCGACCTCGACGTCCGCGTCGCCCCACGACGAACGCAAGCGGAACGCCGTGCCGGTCGTGGTGGCACGCACGTCGAGCGCGACCAGTTCGCGATCGGCGTCCGGTGCCGGTGCGTCGCCGATCCCGTACGCGATCGTGCGCACGCGGCCGGCCAGTTTCTCGAGCAAGCGCTGTCCGACTGCGTCGTCGCGGTTGACGACCGCCGCGCGCAGGCCGCGCCACGCGAACAGCTTCGCCTTCGCGGCCTCGTATGCATCGAACGTGCCGTGATAGTCGAGGTGATCCTGCGTGAGGTTCGTAAACACCGCGATGTCGAAGGCCGTACCGTTCACGCGCCCCTGGTGCAGTGCGTGCGACGACACCTCCATCGCCACGGCCTTCGCGCCCGCGTCGCGCAATTGCGCGAGGCTGCGCTGCAGTTGCGGTGCGTCGGGGGTCGTGAAACCCGTCGGCACGAGCTGGCCGGGCATCCCGCTGCCAAGCGTGCCGATCACCGCGCACGGCTGGTGCAGCGCCGTCAGCGCGGTGGCGATCCACTGCGTGCACGAGGTCTTGCCGTTCGTGCCGGTCACTCCTACCGTGAGCAGGCTGTCGCTCGGATCGCCGTACCAGCCGCTGGCGATCTCGCCGGCGAGCTGGTCGAGCGCCGGCACGGCCAGTGAGACGGGCACCGCCGGCGCAGCGTCCAGCCCTTCCGGCTGATACAGCACGGCGGCCGCACCGCGCGCGACGGCTTCGGCAATGAATGCGCGGTTGTCGGCCCCGTCGACCGCATACGCAAAAAACACGTCGCCCGCCTCGAGGCTGCGCGTGTCGGCATGCAGTTGCGCTGCGGGGGCCACATGCTGACGCAGCCACGCAAGCGCGGCTGCGATCTGCTGATGCGCCGGATGGGAACTGCGAGCGGCGCTCATCGAACAACTCCTGGTGAATTACGCGTCGTGCTGGACACGATCATATGCTTCGCACCGCCACCCGCGGGCAGCTTTTGCGGCCCCGTCGCGGAAGGTGCTGCCTGCGAATCGTCAGACACGACGAGCTGCTTGATCGGCATGTTCGGCGGCACGTTCAGCGCACGCATCGTGTCGCCGGCGATCGCCGAGAATACGGGGCCGGACACCTGGCCGCCGAAGTGGCTGCCGGCGGTCGGCTCGTCGACCGACACGGCGACAACGATGCGCGGATTCGGCATCGGCGCCATCCCGACGAACGACGCGCGGTACTTGCGCGTGTAGCCGTGACCTTCATGCTTGTACGCGGTACCGCTCTTGCCGCCGACGCGATAGCCCGGCACGGCCGCGTCGGGCGACGTGCCGCCCGGCGCCACCACCGTCTCGAGCATCGCGCGCACTTCGCGCGCGGTGGTCGGGTTGAACACCTGCGTGCCCGCGACCGGCTGGTTGGGGTCGGTCTTGAAAATGGTCACGGGCATCAGCTCGCCGTCATGCGCGATCGCCGTATAGGCGCGCGCGAGCTGGAACAGCGACACCGACAGGCCGTAGCCGTACGACATCGTCGCCTGCTCGATGCGGCGCCAGCTCTTCCACGGACGCAGGCGGCCGGCTACCGCACCCGGGAATCCGACCTTCGGCGCCTGGCCGAGGCCGATGCTCGTATACATATTCCACATTTCCTCGGGCCGCATCGTCATCGCGATCTTCGTCGCGCCGATGTTGCTCGACTTCTGGATCACGCCGCCGACCGTCAGCGTGCCGAAACCCGCGTCGTCGGTGATCGGTGCACCGTCGAGCACGAAATGCCCGTTGCCCGTCTCGACGAGCGTGTTCGGCGTCACGCGGTGCAGGTCGAGCGCGAGCGATACCGTAAACGGCTTCATGATCGAGCCCGGCTCGAACACGTCGGTCATGATCCGGTTGCGCAACTGCTCGCCCGTCATGCGCGAGCGGTCGTTCGGGTTGTACGTCGGGTAGTTGACGAGTGCGAGCACCTCGCCGGTGCGCACGTCGACGACCATCGCCGCGCCGGCCTTCGCCTTGAACTTCTCCACGGCGGCCTTCAGGTTCGCGTACGCGATGTACTGGATCTTGCTGTCGATCGAAA
This sequence comes from Burkholderia sp. 4NA327C6, assembly GCF_005502655.1. Taxonomy (NCBI): domain Bacteria; kingdom Pseudomonadati; phylum Pseudomonadota; class Betaproteobacteria; order Burkholderiales; family Burkholderiaceae; genus Burkholderia; species Burkholderia sp. 4NA327C6. The sequence continues at coordinate 170,028 of NZ_SCNZ01000013.1, forward strand.
GGTCGACGTCGGTGCCGTTGTGCGGCGGGATCTGCTCGGCGACGTCCTCGACGATGTGCCCCATCCGGTCCTTGATCACGCGACGCACGCCAGACGTGCCGGACAGCAGCTTCTGGTCACCCAGCTCGACACCCTCCTGCCCTTCGTCCTCGACGTTCGTGAAGCCGATCAGGTGAGCGGTGATCTCGCCTTCCGGATAGAAGCGCTTGTATTCGTTGCGCTGGTAGATGCCGGGGATGTCGAGCGCGGCGACCTTGTCCGCGACGTCGATCGGCACCTGGCGCTTCACGTAGACGAAACCCTTGTCTCCCGACAGCTTCACGCGCAGTTCCTTCGACGTCATGCCGAGGAGCTTGCCGAGCTGGTTGACCTTGTCGGCATCGAGATCGTCCGGCACCGCGTCGGGAATCGCCCAGATCGCGCGCACGGGCAGGCTCGTCGCGAGCACGAGCCCGTTACGGTCGAGAATCTTGCCGCGCGTGGCCGGCAGATCGAGCGTGCGCTGGTAGCGGCTTTCGCCCTGCTTCCGATAGAACGCGTTGCCGGGCCCCTGGATCCAGAATGCGCGCGCGGCCAGCGCCACGAACGCCATGAACAGCAGGAACACGACGAGCTTCGAGCGCCACATCGGCAGATGCACGCCCAGCACGGGGCTCGACGAGAACTTCACGTTCTGGCGCTGCTGGGACGGCTTCATCGCGCGCCTCCCTTGCCCTTGCCTGCCGTGTCCGCCGAAGCCGGGATCGGCGCATCGATCGCCTTCGCGGCGCCAGGCGGCAGCGTCAGGTATTGCGTGCGGCCGGTCGTGATCGGCTGCATCTTCAGCGAATCGTTCGCGAGCTGCTCGATGCGCGACGTCTTCGACAGCGCGCTCTGCTGATATTGAAGCTGCGCGTAGTCCTGCTGGAGCTGACGCTCCTGCGACTGCGCACGCTGCAACTGGATGAAGATCTGGCGCTGCTGGTTCGTCGAATTGACGACCGACAGCGCGCAACCCATCACGATGATCAGCAGGAAGATGTTGAAGCGGCTCATGGCGTGACGCGCTCCGCAATGCGCATCACGGCCGAGCGGGCGCGCGGATTCGCAGCGACTTCCGCTTCACTCGGAAACTGGCGGCTGATGATCTTGAGCGGCGGGCTCGGGAGGTCGACGGCGCGGATCGGCAGGCGACGATCGACCGCAGGCGCACTCGCGTGCGCCTGCATGAATCGCTTGACGATCCGGTCCTCGAGTGAATGAAAGCTGATGACCACCAGCCGCCCCCCTTGCTCCAGCAACGACAGTGCCGCGTCTAGTACGACTTGCAGGTCCGCAAGCTCTTGATTGACGTGAATCCGTATAGCCTGAAAGGTGCGGGTTGCCGGATCCTTGCCCTTCTCACGGGTTTTGACGACGTGACCCACGATTTGGGCAAGCTCGCCCGTGGTGTCGAGAGGCCCAAGACGGTCGGACTCTGCCCGGCGAGCAACAAGCGCCTTTGCAATCTGAAAAGCAAACCGTTCTTCCCCATAATCCCGTATCACCTCCGTCAATTCCTGCACCGAAGCCCGTGCAAGCCATTCCGCCGCCGACTCGCCGCGCGTCGGATCCATCCGCATGTCCAGCGGACCATCGGCGCGGAAGCTGAAGCCGCGCGCCGGATCGTCCACCTGCGGCGAGGACACGCCCAGGTCGAGCAACACACCCGACACCTTCTCGACGCCACGCGCCGCAAGCGCGTCGCGCATCGATGCAAAGCTGTCATGCACGATCGAGAAGCGCGCATCCTCGATGCCCTGCGCCGTCTCGATCGCCCTCGGATCCTTGTCGAACGCGATCAGCCGCCCGCCCGGCGCCAGCCGCGCGAGCACCGCGCGGCTATGGCCGCCGCGGCCGAACGTACCGTCGACATAAATGCCGTCCGGTCGCGTCACGAGCGATTCGACCGCTTCGTCCAACAACACGGTCCGATGCTGCAATTCGTTTCCCATCGCGGGCGTCTCCGTCACCGCAATCAGAACGTGAAATTCTTCAGCGCGTCGGGCATGCCCTGCGCCATCGCCGCCTGCTCCTTCGCGTTGTAGGTCTGCGAATCCCACAGCTCGAAGTGACTACCCATTCCCAACAACATGACTTCCTTTTCCAGTCCGGCTGCCATGCGCAGCTCGGGCGATACGAGAATCCGGCCCGCGCTGTCGAGATCGACATCCATCGCATTGCCGAGAAAAATGCGCCGCCACCAGTGCGCGTCCATCGGCAGCGCGGCGATCTTGGCGCGGAATACTTCCCATTCGGGGCGCGGAAACAGCAACAGGCAGCCGTCCGGGTGCTTGGTCACAGTCACCCGTCCTTCTGCCTGTCCTTGCAGCGCTTCGCGATAGCGAGCCGGCACCGACATCCGCCCTTTCGCATCGAGCGTCAGCGCCGACGCCCCTTGGAACACTTTCCGCTCTCCCGTTCAGGGCACCGAAGCACCCGCTCAATGCTCAGAATTTAGCCGGAATAGCCCGCCAAATCACACAAAAATACACTTTCTCACACTGTCTCCCACTTTAGAGGAAGGGTGTGGCACGGTCAAGGGAGCGGCCCGCTTTTTTGACGAATTTTGTTAGTTAGAACAAGGACTTACGCGCACATGCTCATGCGCCCCTTCATTCTAAAAACCGTTATAAATGAATGAGCTAGTGCAACTTGTGAAGGTGATACGTGAGAAAGACGGGCCAGACGGGTGAGCGGACGGGGCTTTCGGGGGCGGGAAAACGAGGAATAAACGGGCGGTATCGGCGGCGGGGAACCGGGGCGACGTCACGCATCGCCCCGGAACGAATCTCACAGATAGTATGCAGTGCTCGTCATGACTTTCGATGCGGCGCGCATCAGCATTCGCGCGGGCAGCGGCAGCTCGATCCCGCCTGCGTCGGCCGCGGCCTTGCCGTGCTTCACCTCGTCGATACGCATCTGGTCGACGATCGCACGCGACGCGGTATCGGCCGCGGGCAGTTCGGACATGTGGCCTTCGAGATGGCTTTCGACCTGCCGTTCGGTCTCGGCCATGAAGCCGAGGCTGACCTTGTCGCCGAGCGCGCCGGCCGCCACGCCGATCGCGAGCGAACCCGCATACCAGAGCGGGTTCAGCAGGCTCGGGCGCGAGTCGAGCTCTTTCAAGCGATGCGCGGTCCACGCGAGATGATCTTCCTCCTCGCGGGCGGCTTCCTCGAACATCGCCTTCGCCGACGCCGTACGCGCCGTGAGCTTCTGCGCCTGATACAGCGCCTGCGCGCAGACCTCGCCGACGTGGTTCACGCGCATCAGCCCGGCGGCATGCGTACGCTCCGCAGGCGTCAGCTCGGCGGCCGGCGCCTCTGCCGGCGCGGGCACCGGCCGGCTCATCCGGCTAATGCCGGTCAGCGATCGCAGGCCGCGATCGAATTCGCTGATCAGTTCATCAAACACCATCCTGTTCTCCTGGCTGCAGGTGCTGCCGCGAGCGGCAAGGGCACGAGTCCGCTGCGTAACCGACTTGATTATTCAGCGGAAATTGCGGTTAACCCGTGATTTTAACCATTGTTGCATAAAGGAAACATGGCGACCTTGAGCTGCGGCATTTCGCTTTGTGGCAAAAAACGGTTTTGCTACATTACGTGCGACTTCTTGCGAAGTTGATGGGGCCCGTCGACAGAACATAACTATCCGCCCCGCCAGAAAAATTCAGTGAATTTTGGAGATCCGTTAATGAAAAAGTCGCTTCTCGCGCTCGTCGCGCTGGGCGCGTTCGCTGGCGCTGCCCATGCGCAAAGCAGCGTGACGCTTTACGGCATCATCGATGAAGGCCTGCTCTTCAACAACAACGCGGGCGGCAAGCACCTGTACAGCATGGCCAGCGGCGTGATGCAAGGCAGCCGCTTCGGCCTGCGCGGCACCGAAGACCTCGGTGGCGGCCTGAAGGCGATCTTCACCCTCGAAAACGGTTTCGACGTGAACAGCGGCAAGCTCGGTCAGGGCGGCCTCATGTTCGGTCGTCAGGCTTACGTCGGCCTGTCGAGCCAGTACGGTACGGTCACGCTGGGTCGTCAATACGACTCCGTCGTCGACTTCGTCGGCCCGCTCGAGGCAGGCGACCAGTGGGGTGGCTACATCGCCGCTCACCCGGGTGACCTCGACAACTTCAACAACGCGTATCGCGTGAACAACGCAGTCAAGTTCACGAGCCAGACCTACGGCGGCTTCTCGTTCGGCGGCTTGTACAGCTTCGGCGGCCAGGCAGGCCAGTTCTCGAAGAACCAGGTCTGGTCGCTCGGCGCAGGCTACAACAACGGCCCGCTGGTCTTGGGCGTCGGTTACTTGAACGCACGTACGCCGAACCAGTTCGGCGGCATGTTCAACAACGGCTCCGCGTCTTCGTCGGTCTCGTCGCCGATCTACGGCGCGTACGCGAACAACGCGAACACGTACCAGGTCATCGGTGCCGGCGGCGCCTACACGTTCGGCGCAGCGACGATCGGCGCGACGTACTCGAACACGAAGTTCAAGGGCTTCTCCGCAGGCCCGTTCGTGAACCAGACCGCGACGTTCAACAACGGCGAAATCAACTTCAAGTATCAGCTGACCCCGGCGCTGATTCTCGGCGCAGCGTACGACTACACGCAAGGCAGCAAGATCGACGGCAACTCGGCAGCCAAGTACCACCAGGGCTCGCTGGGCGTCGACTACTTCCTGTCGAAGCGTACGGACGTGTACGCAATCGGCGTGTACCAGCACGCATCGGGCAACGTGCTCGACTCGAACGGCGACGTCCTGAAGGCGACGGCAGCGATCAACGGTCTCGCAGGCTCGAGCTCGGCCAACCAGGTCGCAGCACGCGTCGGCATCCGTCACAAGTTCTAATCAGCTTGTCTGACAAGCCGCAGCATATTGAAGGCGCCTTCGGGCGCCTTTTTCTTTTCCGGCCGGTGCAGCCGCAAAGCCTGAGCGTGGCGAATCGTCCCGGCTGCGACAAACTGGTCTCGGGGGTGCGGTGCCGCCCCTGCTGCATCGAAACGCGCTGCCGCCGCCGCAAGCCCACTCCGGCAGCCAAGTCGCTCGAAAACAGCCTCGCCGGGGCCACGCAGCAAACAAAAAAACCCGGCACAAGCCGGGCTTTCCCATTCGATCGACCTCGCCGTTACGCGCGTCCGTCGCGCAGTTCGCGCCGCAGGATCTTGCCGACGTTGGTTTTCGGCAGCTCCGTGCGGAACTCGACCAGCTTCGGCCGCTTGTAGCCGGTGAGCCGCTCCTTGCAGTAGGCAAGGATGTCCTTGTCGGTGAGCGCCGGGTCCTTCTTCACGACAAACAGCTTCACGGCTTCGCCGGAATGCTCGTCGGGCACACCGACCGCCGCCACCTCGAACACGCCCGGATGCGACGCCACCACGTCCTCGACTTCGTTCGGGTACACGTTGAAGCCCGACACGAGGATCATGTCCTTCTTCCGGTCGACGATCTTCACGTAACCTCGCGCATCCATCACGCCGACGTCACCCGTCTTGAAGAAGCCGTCCGCGAACATGACCTTTGCGGTTTCGTCCGGCCGGTTCCAGTAGCCGGCCATCACCTGCGGCCCGCGTATGCAGATCTCGCCGGGTTCGCCGAGCGCGACGTCGTTGCCCGCGTCGTCGCGAATCGCCACTTCGGTCGACGGCAGCGGCAAGCCGATCGTCCCGCTGTACTCGGTCGCGGTCACGGGGTTGCAGGTCGCCACCGGCGACGTTTCGGACAACCCGTAACCTTCGATGATCGCGGTGTGGGTTTTTTCATACCAGCGTTTCGCGACGCCCTCCTGGATCGCCATGCCGCCGCCGTTGGCGATCACGAGCTTCGACAGGTCGAGCTGACTGAATTCCGGGTGGTTCAGCAGTGCGTTGTACAGCGTGTTGACCGCCGGGATCGTCGAGATCTGGTAGCCCTTCAGTTCCTTGATCATGCCGGCGATGTCGCGCGGATTCGGGATCAGGATGCCCATCCCACCGGTACGCATCGTCAGGAACCCGCAAACGGTCAGCGCGAACACGTGATACAGCGGCAGCGCGACAACAGTCACGAACTGTTTCACTTCCGGGAACTTCTCGTGAGCCGGATGATGCCAGGCGCCCGCCTGCAACACGTTAGACACAATGTTCCGGTGCAGTAGCGTCGCCCCCTTCGCCACGCCGGTCGTACCGCCCGTGTATTGCAGGAACGCGACGTCATCAGGGCCGATTTTCTGCGCCTTGAATGCCTGGCGCGCACCTTCGGCCAGTGCGGCCTTGAAGCGCGTGAACGACGGCAGCTGCCAGGCAGGCACCATCTTTTTCACGTTGCGCACGACGTAGTTGACGAGCCATCCCTTGATGCCCAGCAGATCGCCCATCGATGCGACGACGACGTGCTTGACGTCCGTATTCGCGATGACGGCCTGCAGCGTCGATGCGAAATTCTCGAGGATGACGATCGCCTCCGCACCGCTGTCCTTCAGCTGATGCTCGAGCTCGCGCGGCGTATAGAGCGGATTGACGTTGACGACGGTGTAGCCCGCGCGCAGTACCGCGGCGATCGCCACGGGGTACTGCAGCACGTTCGGCATCATGATCGCGACACGCGCCCCGCGCGCAAGCCCGCGCGATTGCAGCCACGCGCCGAACTGGCGCGACAGCTTGTCGAGTTCGCCGTACGTGATGCCCTTGCCCATGCAGACGAATGCCGTGCGGTCACGATACTGCCGGAAGCTTTCGTCGAGCAGGTCGGGGACTGAGGGATAAGGAGACGCGTCGATTTCGGCTGGAACGCCGGGTGGGTACGATTTCAGCCAAATTTTATCCATACTGCGCGTCTCCTCACATATTTTCGAATGGTCGTGCTAAAACGCATCGTAACGGCTCGCTCGTTCCGAGACAACAGGGTTAGATGTCCACTTCGAACTTCCGTGGAAATTCGTCTGATCATACGGTGATATCCGATCAAATGCGCTCAACTTCCACAAGACAATCGTAGAACGTCGCCGAATTGCCAAGATCGGTGAGCGCCTGGCTCGTCACTTCGTTCGCGTTTCTGCCGTCCGGCGATAGCTTCTTCCACCAGATCGACAGCCCGACGACGAGCCCTGCGCGTGCGCGATCGGTAACTCTCGCGACCGCCTGCATCGATCCGCGGTCGTTGAAGATGCGAACGACGTCACCTTCGGCGATACCGCGCACATCGGCGTCAGACGGGTGGATGTCGAGATGCGGCTCCCCTTCGGTATGACGCAGGCTGTCGACGTTCACGAACGTACTGTTGAGGAAGTGGCGAGCCGGAGGCGAGATCATCGCGAGCGGATAGCGCGCGGCGAGCTCGGGTGCGGCCTCGGCCGACTCGAACGGCGGCAGGTAATCGGGCACGGGATCCACGCCCATCTGCTCGAGTCGCGGGCTGTAAAACTCACACTTGCCGGACGGCGTACGGAAACCACCGTTCGCGAACGGCGCCTCCGGCAGCTTGAGCTTCAGCCAGCCCGCGCGCTTCAGCGTGTCCCAATCGCTGGCGAGCACCGGATCGTCCCAGCGGAGCGCCGCACGCGCGACCTCTTCGTCGCTGTGATACAGCGCCGGTTCGTCGAGCCCCATGCTGCGCGCGATGCCGCGGAAGATTTCCGTATTCGGCCGCGCCTCTCCCACCGGCGGAATCGACGGCAGGTTCGCCATCACGTAGGTGTGACCGTACGATTTGTGGATGTCCAGATGCTCGAGCTGCGTGGTGGCCGGCAACACAATGTCGGCGAAATCGACGGTATCTGTCTTGAAATGTTCAAGAACGACCGTGAACAGATCGTCACGCGCGAACCCAGCCGCGACCTTCGATGAATCCGGCGCGACAGCCACCGGGTTCGAGTTGTACACGATCACCGCTTCGACCTTCGGCCCGAAGGTTGCATCGCCCGGGTGCAGCAGCGCGTCGCCGATCGCGTTCATGTTGATGATGCGCGGCAGCTTGTGCGGCCAGCCCGGCATCAAATCAGGGCGCAGCAGCGCAGCCTGGTTGACCGGCGCGGATTCCGAGGACGAGAGCAAAAGCCCGCCTGCACGATCCCGCCAGGCGCCCGTCAGCGCCGGCAGGCTTGCGATCGCGCGTACGGCATTACCACCGCCGCGAACACGCTGCATGCCATAGTTGAGGCGGATCGATGCCTTGCGGGTGGCGCCGTAACGACGCGCAAGGTCGATCAGCTCGAACGCGTCGATGCCGCAGATCTGCGCAACGCGTTCCGGCGGATAGGACATCGCCCGCTCCTTGAGCGCGTCGAAGCCGAGCGTATGGCTGGCGATGTAATCGTGATCAAGCAGGTCTTCGGTAATCAGCACGTGCATCATGCCGAGTGCGAATGCGCCGTCGGTACCGGGTTTCAACGCGATGTGCTGATGACATTTCTCCGCTGTCAGCGAACGGTACGGATCGATGGCGACAAGACGTGCGCCTCGGCGCTTCGCTTCCTGCGCACGCGTCCAGAAGTGCAGGCTCGATGCGATCGGGTTTGCTCCCCAAATCAGGATCAGCTCGCTTTCCTCGAAATGCTCGAGGTGCATGCCGAGGCTGCCGCCATAGGTGTAACGCAACCCCGCTGCACCAGCCGCCGCGCAGATCGTGCGCTCGAGTCGCGAGGCACCGAGCTTGTGGAAGAATCGCTGGGCGATGCCCTCCCCCTGCACGAGGCCCATCGTCCCCGCATAGCTGTACGGCACGATCGCTTCCGGTTCGCGCGCCGCAATTTCACCGAGGCGACGGCCGATCTCATCGAACGCCTCGTCCCAGCTGATCGGTACGAAATGCCCGTCCCCTTTCGCACCGATGCGCTTGAGCGGGACGGTGAGGCGGTCGGGGTGATGAACGCGATCGGCGTATCGGCTGACTTTCGTGCACAACACGCCTTGTGTCGGCGGATGGTCGGGATCGCCCGTGACCTTGATCGCCTTGCCATTTTCGACGGTCACACGCATTGCGCACGTGTCTGGACAATCATGCGGGCAAACGGCCCGAGCTACCTGAAAGGCGGCGTTCATCGTTTTGTGTGCGGAGATGGGGATTCGCAAATTTTACGTGGACACGCCGAATAAAGCGTTCATTTCGTACGGGTTCCGAGATATTTGGCCGAAAACCGATGTCAGGCAGCGGCGAAGTTCGGTGGTTCGGTACGCCTGCTGCGGAGGGCTTGCATGGCCAACTCGACAATCTTGTCGACGCTGGAAAGCGGTTCGCGCGCGACAGTGCAACCCGATACGCTGGGAGAGGAATTGGAGCTTTGATCGGAGATAGAAGCAATTGGCCAAGGGATCGCGGATGATACGGGGCCAATTGACGTGCAGGGAGCTGAGAGTGGTCGTACTTGGGCGATGTGGAAACTCCAGCCACGCCGTCATCCCGCCCCTCCACGCATTTCCGCCGCCGAAATGCAAAAACCCCCGCCTTTCGGGCGGGGGTTCTTGGCTTAGGGAGCCTGACGATTACCTACTTTCACACGGGAATCCGCACTATCATCGGCGTAGAGTCGTTTCACGGTCCTGTTCGGGATGGGAAGGGGTGGGACCGACTCGCTATGGTCATCAGGCAAAGAGGGTTGTTGCGCTGGCTTCGCAGCACAACCAATCTTGGAAGAAGCAGTAATTTAGGTTGTGTGTATCACACACGAGAATCCAACTTGTCGCTTTGGATCGCGTCAGTGCTTTCGCACGGCGCCGATCTACAAGGCAGACTTGTTATAGGATCAAGCCTTACGGGCAATTAGTATCAGTTAGCTGAACGCATTACTGCGCTTACACACCTGACCTATCAACGTCCT